>JAKSIQ010000013.1 GCA_024398755.1 Bacteroidaceae bacterium
AAAACAGGCGTATTCACTTACCGCGGGCTGGAAAATGGCTAGTCCGTGAGCAAAAAAGCCCAAATCACTCACCGCGGTCTGAAGGTACAATTATTTGATTGAATATGACATAGTCTGATGAATTTTTCAAACTGTTTTTCTGCATATTGATGGAACTGAAAAGAAAAAGAGCTAACTTGGCAGACCGTCAACTGTCAAGCCAGCATTATGATGCTATCAGAAATATGGCAGGGAATATCCCAGGCCTTCATAAACAATCTGTTGGTTGAGAACCGCTATCAGTTAATTCTGGGTGGACTAAGAACCACACTTGTGATAACCATATTCGCCACTGTTGCAGGAACCCTGCTGGGCGGACTGATATGCCTGTTGAGAATGAGCCGCAACAGGTTTGCTAGCGGTTTTGCAAAGGTTTACATTGACATTATGCGCGGCACACCGGTACTGGTTCTGCTCATGATAATGTTCTATGTGGTAATGGCGGAGTCTGAAGCAAGCGGGCAACTCGTTGCCATTGTAACCTTTGCGCTCAATTCGGCAGCATACGTCAGTGAGATACTGCGCACAAATATTGAAAGTATTGACAAGGGACAGACGGAAGCAGGACTCTCTTTAGGCTTTTCCAGGACACAGACGTTTCTCAGGTTCGTTCTTCCGCCAGCCGTACGTAATGCCGTACCGGTCTATCTGGGCGAAATAATAACGCTC
This sequence comes from Bacteroidaceae bacterium, assembly GCA_024398755.1. Taxonomy (GTDB): domain Bacteria; phylum Bacteroidota; class Bacteroidia; order Bacteroidales; family Bacteroidaceae; genus Colenecus. The sequence goes on from JAKSIQ010000013.1 coordinate 709, forward strand.
TTGAAATCGACCTCAATAGTGGGTTACGTTGCTGTGATGGATATGACAAAGGCATCGGACCTGATACGTTCACGCACCTTTGACGCCTTCTTTCCGCTTATTCTGATAGCATTGCTGTATTTTCTCATAGCATGGCTCATAGGGCTGGTTCTGAAGAGGCTTTTCAGTTTGAAGAAAAGACGGAAATATGCGGCAGCGCTCATTCCAGCCATTGCATTCATAATGGTTTCGTGCAATCCCGCCGGGCATGCTGACTTCAAGCGGATAATGACCGAGGCCGATTTGGACGGCATGAAGCTGGGAGTACTTCAGGGCACATCGCAGGAAATGGCGCTGCTTGACCGATTCGGCCCGCAAAGACTGCTTTCGTTCAATACCGAAAGCGATGCCATAGAGGCCGTAAGAACCGGCAAAGCTGGTGCGTTCTATATGAACCGGCTGGCGACAATCGGTCTTATGATGACCAGCACAGAGTTCGACACAATACCCACAGCTTTTCCCGTAACCGATGTAGGAGCATGTTTCAATCCGGACAGCACGGAACTGGCAGATCAGTTCAGATGCTTTATGGATACGTTCAGAGTGTCTGCGGAATCGGAAGACATGTATTACCGCTGGCATAATCTGCTTGGAGAGGAAGCTCACCATGACATTGAAATGCCGACGCACGGCAGGCCCATCAAAGTCGGAGTGCTGGGCAGCACCCCGCAATTCAGCATGTTCATAAACGGAGAACTTGACGGTTATGAGATTGAACTGGTCAGGCGCTTTGCACGTGCTGCAGGCCGCCCTGTGGAGTTCAACATAATGAATTTCGGAGCATTGATACCCAGTCTGAATTCCGGAAAATCAGATATGATTCTTGCATGCATACTGATTACTCCCGAACGTCAGAAAGCGGTAATTCAGATACCATATCTTAAAAGCACCACACTGGCGCTGGTTAGAAAAGCACCTTTACATACGGCCACAGAAAGCGGTAGCCGCAAATGGCTTCTTGCCGCCTTATCCATAATTCTGCTGTGTGCGGCAATCCACATTGTCCTGCACCGGACAAAGAAACGCAGGCACAGCAGCCAGGACTCCGTTCAGAATATCAGCAGCGATATTGTGATTAAAGTGGAGCATTTGAAAAAGAGTTACCGCAACGACCTGCAGGTGCTGAAAGATATCAACGTTGAAATACGCCGTGGCGAGGTGATTTCAATAATCGGCCCGTCCGGCACGGGCAAAAGCACATTTCTGCGCTGTCTTAACCTGCTGGAACAGCCTGACGGCGGAACCGTATTGGTTGACGGTCAGAATATTCTTGCCGCCGATGCCGATGTGCCTGCGCTCAGGCGGAAAATCGGCATGGTGTTCCAGTCATTCAACCTGTTCAATGATTTTTCCGTTATTGACAACATAACATACGCTCCACAAAAGCTGCTGGGCCATAGCAAAGAACAGGCAGGCGCCGAAGCTATGGAACTGTTGCGGCTTGTAGGACTTGCCGATAAAGCCAACGCTTTTCCGGATGAACTGTCAGGCGGCCAGAAACAGCGTGTCGCCATAGCACGCGCTCTGGCCATGGAACCGGAAATAGTGTTGTTTGACGAACCCACATCGGCCCTGGACCCGACTATGGTGAGCGAGGTACTGGGTGTGATGCGCGCACTTGCAAAAAAAGGCGTTACCATGATGATAGTGACTCACGAAATGAGATTCGCGCGCGAAGTGAGCAGCCGTGTGTTCTACATGGATCAGGGCGTGATATACGAAGAAGGTACTCCGGAACAGATATTTGACAATCCGCAACGTGAAAGGACCCGTATCTTCATAAACGGCATACATGAGTGCAGGTATGAAATAAAATCGGACGAGTTCGATTACTATGGAATGAATGCCGGTATGATAAGTTTTGCAGAAAAGTTCAACATGTCTTATGCCACAATCAACAATATTGAACACGTAATAGAAGAAGGACTTGTCATTATGGGGCATAGCAGGGGCACATCAATAACACTCACTTATTCTGAAAAGAGTTCCGATGTGACGCTGAATATTGTCAGACCGCAAAGCCTGCCAGACAATCATCTTGAACTGGAAGCCAATTCCCTTTCTACGACAATGATACGCGGCATGAGCAAGTCAGTGGAACTGAGCAGTACCGAATCGGCCTCCTGCCTGAAAGTCAGTATCAGAAACAATTTATAACAACCGGAAATATGACTAAACGACTTTTCTTTCCAACAATCGCAATGGTGCTTTGCTGCTTGAGCACGCAGGCGCAGTCATTCAAGCTCAACGAGAGCGGTTATTTCAACAACGGCGGAGTTGATGTCATGTCATTCAGCGACTTCTACCCCGAAGGCCATCAGGGCGGCGTTACCATCATAATGAACGGCAAGCGTCTGTGTGCCAACGGCGACATCCGCTTCGAGCCCACACCCGGACAGTGGCAGCCCGTACCGGCACAATTGAACCGTAAGGTCGAGGCCGACAAAATAGTCACAAACCTGATGTTTCCCGATACTACAAGGCACAATACCGGATTCAATCCCATGTTCTATCCCGATGTCAGGCTCAAATACAAGGTTACCCTTGAACCGCAGGGCGCCGGTCTTCTGGTTACGGTCGATTTGGAAAGCCCCATTCCCGACGCTCTTGTAGGACGCGCAGGCTTCAACCTGGAACTGTTTCCCGGCGAACTGTTCGGTAAGCCATGGATAATGGACAATCATACAGGTGTGTTCCCGCAGCAGCCCAATTCGCCTGTCATTGAACAGAAAAGCTATCTTGACATATCGGTAGGCGATTTCAAACCCAAGAGAAGCCAAGCCGCCAATCTGGAGCATCTGAATGCCACAGGATACAGTCCGTACAGGGCCGACGAAGTCATTGCTGAGCCGTACGCCACAGGACGCAGCTTCGTCATGAATCCGAACGACAAGCTGAGCAAGATAACCATAAAGACGCTGACATCAGATTTGCAGCTGTACGATGGAAGAATGAATCACAACAACGGCTGGTTCGTGCTGCATTCCGATATTCCGGCAGGAGCCACCAATGGTGCCGTGAAATGGTACATAGAACCCGAGGTTGTGGCCGGTTGGCAATACAAGCCGGTGGTACAGACATCACAGGTCGGTTATCTGCCCAATCAGCCCAAGACTGCCATCATAGAGATGGACAGGAAATCCGAAATGCTTTCCGAAGCCACTCTGATAAGGTACGATGCCGATGGCGAGAAGGTTGTGAAACGTATGCCTGTTGAAGAATGGCAGGGCAGTTTCCTGCGCTACAACTATGCCAAAGCCGATTTTTCGGATGTGAAGACCCCCGGCCTGTATACGGTCAAATACGGAGAGAGCACTTCCACGCTGTTCCGCATAGACAACGATGTATATGACCGAGGCGTATGGCAACCCGTAATCGAGTATTTCCTGCCGGTGCAGATGTGTCACATGCGCGTATCAGAAAAGTACCGTGTATGGCATGATCTCTGCCACATGGACGATGCAAGAATGGCTATGGAAGGCAGCCATATTGACGGTTATGCCCAGATGCACGACAACCTGACAAGCTATGACGAGTTGGATATGGTTCACGGACTGAATGTGGGCGGATGGCACGATGCGGGCGACTTTGACCTGAGAGTGGAATCACAGTCTGACGAATGCTACGTGCTGACCATGGCTTACGAAATGTTCCATCCCAATATAGACGTCACAGCCATAGACCAGAACAGCCATACGGTCGAAATACATCAGCCCGACGGCAAGAACGACATTCTACAGCAGATAGAGCACGGAGCACTGACAGTTGTCAACGGATATCTGGCATTGGGACGATTGTACCGCGGCATAATCTGCAATACCATCAGACAGTACGTGCTGCTTGGTGACGCATCGGCCATGACCGACGGCATTCCCGGCAACGATGACGACCGATGGGTGTTCACCGAGAACAATCCGAGCCGTGAAATGAGTACGGCAGCCGCACTTGCAGCTTCATCGCGTGCGCTGAAGGGCTACAACGACACCCTGTCGGCACATTGCCTGGGTATAGCGCGCCAGATTTTTGAATCGCAGACAAGCGCGAACACATCGGGCATGGCACGCTTCGGCTTCGGTAACATGGGCAAGGTACAGACAGCCGCAGAGCTCTACATTGCAACAGGCGAACAGCAGTATCTTGACTATATTCTGACCAACTGGAACACCTGCGTCAGGTCAATATCAAACTGCGGATGGTATCTGGCCAGAATAGAGAAGATTATGGAAACGCAGGACCAGTACAGCGAGCAGGTGACGGCATTCAAGGAGGCTCTGAAGAAATACAGCGAGTCACTTGACAAGCAGAGCCTGCAGACACCGTACGGAGTGCCCTACCGTCCAAGCATCTGGGGCGCCGGCTGGGACATAGAATCGTTCGGTTACCGCCACTATTTCCTTGTTAAGGAATACCCGGAAATATTCTCAGACAATCAGGTGTTCAATGCTCTGAACTTCATACTCGGCTGCCATCCCGGCATCAACCAGAGGTCATTTGCCGGCGGTTCAGGTACGCAGTCTACAATAGTCGGCTACGGACTTAACCGTGCTGACTGGTCATACATTCCTGGAGGAGTAGTGTCAGGCACGGCACTCATCCAGCCCGATTTCCCTGAACTTCTGGAATTTCCATACCTGTGGCAGCAGGTGGAATACTGCCTGGGAGGCGATTCCACCCACTACATGTTCCTGGTATTGGCAGCAATGTCACTGCTCGGTATCTGAGCACCCGGATAATGGGAATGGAAGTGCTCAGTCAACCAGAACCGGATTCTCATCGACCATCCATGGCAAGCCCCATTTGTTGAGGGCTTCCATGTATGGATCCGGATCGAACTCTTCGACCGTGAACACACCGGGCTTCTTCCAGAGGCCTTCCATGACCATCATTGTACCTATCATGGCCGGAACACCTGTAGTGTAGCTGATAGCCTGCGATTCGACCTCGCGGTAACTTTCCTGATGGTCGCACACATTGTATATCTTCAGACTGCGCTTTCTGCCGTCCTTGATGCCTGTGAATATGCAGCCGATATTGGTTTTTCCAACGGTGCGCGGTCCCAGACTGGCCGGATCGGGCAGCAGGGCCTTGAGCAGCTGGATAGGCACAATTTCCTGACCGTTGAGCATGACAGGATCGGTACGCAGCATGCCTACGTTCTCAAGACACTTCATGTGGGTAAGATAGCTCTGACCGAATGTCATGAAGAAACGTATTCTCTTTACGCCGGGAATGTTCTTTGCCAGCGACTCAATCTCTTCGTGATGCAGCAGGTACATGTCCTTCATACCCACCTGTTCGAAATTGTATTCACGCTTTATGCTCATGGCCGGAATTTCAATCCACTTGCCGTTTTCCCAGTACGATCCCGGGGCTGAAACCTCGCGCAGATTGATTTCCGGGTTGAAGTTGGTGGCAAACGGATAACCATGGTCACCGCCGTTACAGTCAAGAATATCTATTGTCTCTATCTGGTCAAAATAGTGCTTCTGGGCATACGCCGTAAAGACGCTGGTAACACCCGGATCAAAACCGGTGCCGAGCAGTGCGGTCAGGCCGGCCTTTCTGAAGCGGTCCTGATAGGCCCACTGCCATGAATAGTCAAAGTATGCCGAGAAGCCCAGTTCCTTGCAGCGCTTCTCATAAATGGCGCGCCAGGCCGGATCTTCGGTATCTTCAGCCTCAAAATTGGCGGTGTCAATGTAATGTACGCCAGTAGCAAGACACGCATCCATGATGGTGAGGTCCTGATAAGGGAGAGCCAGATTGAGAACCACATCGGGTCTGACCTTGTTTATCAGAGCCACAAGCGATTCCACGCTGTCAGCGTTTACCGTTGCAGTTGTAATGACGGCCCTGGTCTTGCCGGCCAGTTTTTCCTTCAAGGCAATGCACTTGCTTTCCGTACGGCTGGCAATGCATATTTCCGTAAACACTGAGTCGTTCTGAGCACACTTGCGTATTGCAACTCCGGCCACACCACCGCAGCCAATCACTAAAACTTTACCCATTTGTATTCTATTATTCTGTTATTATTCTGTCAATTCATTATCCGATAGCCAGAAGCAGTTCTCTGACAACCTTGCAGGCAACGGCCGTTGAAGCACCGCTCTGATCAAGCGACGGCGCCAGTTCGTTCACATCGCATCCTACAATACGGCAGCCACCGCAAACGGTCATTATTGCCTCCAGCAGGTCGGAGAACTGCACCCCGCCCGCTTCGGGCGTACCTGTACCCGGAAATACCGACGGATCAAGCACGTCAAGGTCTATGGTAAAATAGACAGGCTTGCCTGCCAGCTTGCTGACGGTTTCAGCAAGGCCGTCAAAATTGTACTTGTGCAGTTCGGTATGACCGGCAGCAGCCCAGCGGAATTCTTCACGTTCACCGGAACGTATTCCGAACTGATGTATGCGGCCGTCACCTGTCAGGTCATGACAGCGGCGGATTACGCATGCATGCGACAGTTCAACGCCAAGGTACTCCTGACGCAGGTCAGTGTGCGCGTCAAAATGTATTATGTGCACGTCGGGATAGCGTTTGAACACTTCGCGGAAAGCGCCAAGCGTTACAAGATGTTCCCCTCCTGTCATGAACGGTATCTTGCCATCGTCAAGAATGGTTGCAGTACGGGCGGCAATGGCATCAAGAGCCAGCACGCTGCTACCCAGACTCAACTCTATGTCGCCGCTGTCAAACACGCTTATGTCGGCCATGTCTTTGTCCTGGTACGGGCTGTAGGTCTCAAGCCCGAACGATTCCGACCTTATGGCCCTGCTGCCGAATCTGGTGCCGGGACGATACGATGTGGTGGAATCGAACGGTGCTCCGAAAAGCACTATACCGGCATCGGCATAGGTGGCATCGGCCCCCAGAAATGTCTCTACGTTACTGTCAAGCATTGTCAGTCCTTTATGTGTTCAACGTCTTCAAGCATCTGTTCCACATACTTTGGAAGCTGGAAACAGCCCTTGTGCAGATTGGTGGTATAGTATCTGGTGTCTATATTCAACTTGTTCCAGTCTTCTTCACGCAGATCTATTACCGGCTTGTATTTTTTTGAAGCAAAGCCAAGAAGCCAGTAGCCCGACGGGTACGATGGTATATGCGCCTGATATACACGGCTTATTGGGAAACTGTTCACAATACGCTTGTGGGCCTTCTGTGTCTCTATGCGGTCTTCCTCGTAGAACGGGCTCTGGTGCTGGTTCACCATTATGCCATCGTCTTTCAGCGCCTTGAAGCAGCTGCCGTAGAATTCGCGCGACAACAGGCTCTCACCAGGGCCGTAGTAACCTGCGGAATCTACAATGATTATATCGTAAAGGTTCTCTATGTGGCGTATGTGGCGAAGGGCGTTCTCATGATAGATTTTCACCTTCTTGTCTTTGAGACAGCCTGCTATCTCGGGGAAGAAGTGCATGCAGGCATCGACCACACCTTCGTTCATCTCGACCAGATCTATACGCTGTATGCTCTGATACTTCAGCAGTTCACGCACAACGCCACCGTCGCCGGCACCGAATACAAGAATGTTCTTCGGATTGGGATGAACGGCCATAGGAACGTGGGTCAGCATTTCATGATAGATGAATTCATCGCGTTCGGTCATAATTATGTAGCCGTCAACAACCAGCACGCGGCCGAAATCGACCGACTCGAAAATATCAACGCGCACATAGTCACGCTCTTCAGAGTAGAGGTGCTTGTTTACTCTGATTGACAACTTGACATTCTCGGAATGCATTTCAGAAAACCAGTATTCCATTTGGCGTCAGTATGTTGAATTTTCCTTGATAACGTTCAATCTCTCAATTTTCTCATCTTCGGGACCCGACATTGAACAGCCCTTCTCCTTGGCATACAGAATGTAGTCTATGATTTCCTGGGTTATACGTTCGCCCGGAGCCAGAATAGGAATGCCGGGAGGATAGCACATTACGAATTCCGTGCATATACGGCCGTTGGTCTCGCGTATGGGTATCATTTCCTCCTTCTGGGCATAGAATGCCTCCTGAGGTGTCATGACCACCATAGGGTTGATGTATTCGTGATCGAACAGACCTGAACGCGAACGCTTGTATCGGCGGCGTATGTCGTAAAGGGCACTGACCAGACGTTCAACTTCGCGCATACGGTCTCCTATCGATATGTATGCCAGCACATTGCCCAAATCGCCAAGTTCCAGCTGAATGTCATATTCGTCACGCAGCAGGTCATACACTTCAATGCCTGCCAGTCCGATGTCAAGGGTGAAGACCGTCAGTTTTGTAGTGTCGAAGTCATATATGCTGTCATCGTTTATAAGTTCCTTTCCGTATGCGTAATAGCCGCCTATCTTGTTGATTTCGGTACGGGCATAGTCGGCAATGCGGCACACCTCGGCAAATTCCTCACGACCGCGCAGGGCCAGATTCCTGCGGCTCATGTCAAGACTGGCCAGCAACAGGTACGATGCGCTGGTGGTCTGGGTAAGGTTGATTACCTGACGTATGTAACCGGGACTGACTGCCGGACCGGCCAGCAGTATTGAGCTCTGGGTCAGACTTCCACCTGACTTGTGCATGCTGACGCATGACATGTCGGCGCCTGCCTCCATGGCGGTCATGGGCATGTTGTCGCTGAAATAGAACTGCGTGCCGTGAGCTTCATCGACCAGCACCATCATACCGTGCTCATGCGCAAGTTCCACTATTCTTTTCAGGTTCGAGCAGATGCCGTAATAGGTAGGGTTGTTGACAAGAATTGCAACAGCATCGGAATTCTCTTCAATGGCCTTTTCAATTTGTGAAATCTTCATGCCCAGAGCAATACCAAGCCGTTTGTCCATATCGGGATTGACATAGACCGGAACTGCGCCGTTGACCACAAGAGCGTTTATGACACTGCGGTGCACGTTTCGCGGAAGTATTATTTTGTCTCCCTTCTTTGACGCCGTCAGCACCATTGTCTGTACTGCGCTGGTGGTACCGCCTACCATAAGGAAGGCGCTCGATGCCCCGAACGCGTCGGCAGCCAGCTGCTCGGCTTCCTTGATTACCGAAACAGGATGACAAAGGTTGTCAAGCGGTTTCATGGAGTTCACATCCAACTCCAGACACTGTTTTCCTAACAGTTTGACAAGTTCCGGGTTACCCCTGCCGCGTTTGTGGCCTGGAACATCAAAAGGAATTACCCTCTTCCTTCTGAACTCTTCAAGTGCTTCGTAAATGGGAGCTCTGTCCTGATTCATTTGTGTTTGATATAGAACCGTTATTGTTGCGTTATAGTCTTGATTTGAAATCGGCGTACGAGAACGATTTCCAGAGCTGTAAATCGTCGCCGCGTTTTATGTATATTGACGGCAGCGGAACGCCGTTGAACGTATTGTTCTTTACCATTGAATAAATGGACATGTCTTCAAAGACAAGAATCTGTCCTTCGTGTAGTTCATGGTCAAACGAATACTCGCCTATTGTGTCGCCGGCAAGACAGGTGGGACCGCCGAAACGGTATGTGAATGGTTTTTCATGAGCTTCGGCGCTGTTTCCCAACGGGGGGCGGTAAGGCATTTCCAGAACGTCGGGCATGTGACAGGCCGCACTTGTGTCAAGAATGGCATTCCTCACTCCGTCAACCGGAGACTGGATTTCAAGCACAGACGTGTACAGATAACCTCCGTTCAGGGCGACCGCCTCGCCCGGTTCAAGATATACAAGCAGGCCATATTCGGAACGCATGCGTCCTATGCAACGTTCCAGGCGTGCAATGTCATAATCATGACGTGTAATATGATGACCGCCACCAAAGTTCACCCATTTCATGTTTGCCAGATATTTGCCGAACTTGCGGCAGAATTCGTCAAGAGTGACTTCGAGCGCATCGGAATCCTGTTCGCACAAAGTATGGAAATGAAGCCCGTCAAGCAACGGAAGGGCCCGGGCCGATGCCTCTTCAAACTGTGACAGAGTCACCCCCAGCCTGCTGCCCGGAGCACACGGATCATATATGGCATGGTCCTTCTGTGTCGATATTTCAGGGTTGATGCGCAGACCCACCTGCAGGCCTGCCTGTTTTGCCGCCGGTCCGAACTTTTCCAGCTGGGCTATTGAGTTGAATACAATGTGGTCGCATATTTCAAGAATCTGCGGAATATCCTGAGCACGGAACGCAGGATTGTATATGTGGTTCTCGGCCCCCGGCATCTCTTCATGGCACAGTCTGGCCTCGAATATGCCGCTTGCAACGGCACCGGTCAGATATTTTGAAATCAGCGGATACAGAGCATAGCCGCTGAAAGCCTTCTGGGCCAGAAGAATGCGACAACCGGTGCGGTCCATGACACCACGCAGCACCCGCAGGTTGCGTTCAATGGCATCGGCATCGATCACGTAACACGGAGTCTGAACAGCAGATTCTCTCATCCTTTTTGTTTTACGGTGCGAAAGTAGTACTTTCCTACGTAAAAAAAGGCTTCTGTTTCAGGAACTTTGCATTTTCAGGCATTACGACAAAAAGAAGAGGGGCAACCGCACGGTCACCCCTCCTGTCTTAAGTATTGGAATTATCGTTTACTTGTTCTTCTTCCAGTCACGTACTGTGTAGTAAACCGGCTTGCGCTGGTTGTCCTTGTCGTACAGCAGCGGGAAGTTGTTTGCACCCAGCCATGAATCGCGGTCGCATACATTCCAGAATGTTACGCAAGAAATGTTCTTCTTGTACTTGCGCAGAACGCTGAACAGCTCTGCATACTTGTCCATCTGCATCTGGGCGATTGAGTCTGACAGTACCTGACCTTCGCCACGGCTGAATGACAGGCCACCACCTGCCTCGTGGTTGATACGTACGTCAAGTTCAGTAATCTGGATGTTGTCAACCAGTTCAAGATACATGTTGATGGCAGTCTCGAAGTCTTCCATGTTCGGGTTGTCATAGATGTTGTAGTGACCCTGCATGCCGATACCGGTAATAGGAGCACCTTCTGCCTGAAGTTTCTTGACCATGTTGTAGATGTAGGTTCTCTTGGCAGGAGTCCATGCGCTGTAGTCATTGTAGAACAGGTCAGCTTCCGGATCAGCCTCGTGAGCGAACTGGAAGGCCTTCAGAATGAATTCATCACCGCAGAGCTGGAAAGCCTGTGACTGACGGAATGACTTCTCGTATTCGCAGTCAGGTTCGTTGGCATCGCTCATGGCTTCGTTTACAACATCCCAGCAATATACAACGTCCTTGTAACGGTTGATTACAAAGTTGATGTGAGCCTGAAGTGAGTCGTAGAAGTCTTCCTTGGTTGCCTTGGCATACTTTGGAACCTTTACAGTCTGAGGAGCCTGAGCCTGAGCCTGCTGTCCCTGTGGACGAGGACCACCGAAGCCTGGGAATCCGCCCTGAGGCATCTGGCCACCGCCAAAGCCCGGGAATCCACCCTGAGGAGCGCCCTGAGGAGCGCCCTGAGGAGCGCCCTGAGGCATAGGAGGCATCTGACCGCCACCAAAACCACCAAAACCGCCGAAGCCGCCGAAGCCGCCGAAGCCGCCGAAGCCACCACGTGCAGGCTGCTCTACCCAAACGGTATCACCGTTCTCGTCGCGCTCTACAACCTGATTGCCGTTCTCGTCATACTTGTTGAACATCCAAGTTGCAAACTGGCTGTGCCATACAAGGCAGTGACCGCGCATCTTGATTCCGTTGGCACGGCAGAAATCTGCAATTGCATCGGCCTCGGTAAGATTCCATACACCCGGCTGCGGATGAATTTCACCCGGTTTCATGCAGTTTTCAGCTGTTATGCTGTTGTACTCCTTGAGCACGATTGATGACTGGAGTGAATCACTGAGGTTGCGTCCGGTAACAGCAACGCCAATCTTGAAGTAATTCTTGTAGGCATCCTTCAGACCTGGATCCTTCGGGCCACATGCGCTAATTGCAACTGCTGCTGCAACAAGGGCGACGATTGTAAGTTTTTTCATTGTTTGTAAAATGATGTTATGATATGATTAGTAATTGCACTTTGAAATTTGCGCGCCAAAAATAAGCATTTGTTTCAATATCTTCCGAAAAAGTCTGAAAATAATGCAGATAACGTGTTTATTGGGCCTGATCGCCGTACATTTCGTGCAGGACAGAGATGGTTCTGTCATACTCGCATGTCAAGGCCTGGAAGAGGTTCATATCGGCTGTTTCCTGACGGGGACGCAACTGTTCAGTCAGATTGACTGCAGCATTGTACAAAGCGGTCAGACCAAGATTTCCTGACACGCCTTTAAGGGTATGGACTGAACGGAACGAGTTCTCTATATCATCCTTGTTCACAGCATCACGCAACAGCTGCATGGAAGGGTCTTCGGGAAATTTCTGCAGGAAACGCAACAGGAGTTTTTCGTTTATCAGTCTCTTGCAGGCACCTTCGTAATCGCCTTCAAGTTTGTCATAACATTCTTTCAGTGTCATTTTTATTACTTTGTTTCAGTTACCTTATTCGCTTCAGCCATAGCCTCTTCATCGGATATGCGCGGCAGAGATACCGTAAAGCATGAGCCTTGGCCATACGTACTCTCAACAAGAAGCTGTCCGTCCATCATTTCAGTCAGACGCTTGCAGAGAGGAAGTCCTATACCGGCACCGCTCGATGTGCTGTCCGCCTTGAAGAACTTCTTGAAAATGTTCTCTATATTTTCGGGAGTCATTCCCATTCCCGTATCACGGACGTATATGTTCACACGGTCATCGGTCACATTCCATCCGAATGTTATGCCGCCCTTTTCCGTGAATTTGCATGCGTTGTTAATAAGATTTGAAATAATCTGACGCATACCGGTACGGCTTATCTTGGCCTTCGCATCGCCACCCTTCTCAAAATCGAATGACAGTCTTGAAGGTACGATGACCGAGTTTGTCTTGTAGAGTTCCTCCATGACGTCCTGAATTGGAAGCACGTTCAGACTGCTACGCAGCAGCTTGTCCTGTTCCTTGGCGGAAAGCAGAGCGCCGTCCAGAAGACTGAGCAGATGCTCGTTGCTCTTGCTGATGACCTCAGCGTAGTTGGCACGCTCCTTCTCGTCAATTTCAAAGTACAGGTCGGCAAGCAGACTTGAGAATCCGACAATGGCATTCAGCGGATTTCTGATTTCATGTCCCATGCTGGCTATGAACGACTGCTTGGCTATAGATTCCTCTTCCTTGGCATATACGGCCCGCATTGCCTCCATTCTGGCATGAGCCTCGTCAATCGAGAAGAACATGCCCATGGGCACGAACACGCCGTCATCGTCCTTGACCTTCGTGGCCATGCATGAAAATGACATGATCTTGAACGTACGGAAATTGGGAAGTGATATGAAGTCCGACACTATGTTGCCGGGATTGACGTCCTTGAGCTTGCGCATGACTTCCTTATCGGCCTCATCCATGGAATCCATATACACGTCAAGGCCTATGTGGTTCGATGAGAACGAGAACCATTCTGCCGTCTTCTTGGTTATGTGCAGGCAATCGTCCCTGAACTTGAACAGATGACCGCCCGAAACCTCAAGTGTTCTTGTAATGGCCTCGTTATCAATCATATTGAGGCTCTTTGTCAATTTTACCTTTCTGTAGAACTTGACACTCAGAATCAGGCATAGGAGCGACAGGAGGAACACGCAATATCCTATGAACGGCAATGGTATGATCAGCGGTGCGACATTTCTGAATTTGACAAAAAATGTGGAGCCGCGCTTTGATGTCTTGCACCTGATTTCAGCCTTTTCGTGTTCAAGATAGCCTTTGGCAATTGTCAGGCCCTGTCCGGTACCTGTCGAGAAAGGATCGGCCTTATAGAAAGCCTTGTAAATGAACGGAAGGTCACTGTCGTCAATGCCGGGCCCTCTGTCCTTTATGTACAGTTCTATGGAACCGTCTTCACAGGCAATCCATCCGTATGCCAGCAGTTTGCCCGACGACGCATGCTGTATGACGTTGTCAATAAGTATCTGGAACACCTTTCTGAGTATCTTCTCATCGGCGTTTATTCTGCATTCCATTGGTGACAGTTCCTCTTCGGCAACTATGCCGGCCTCGTCAAGAGCAGCCTTGTTGGCCTCGACAAGCGACCGCATGAAATCGGGCACGCTGACAGGCTTGTCAACAACCAGAATGTTTTCGCTGCCAAGATGCGATATGGTGAGCACGTTTTCAAGAATCTTGGTAAGCGACTTCGCATTCGATTCAATGGTGCTCTTGTAGTCAACCATTTCTTCGGGCGTGATTTCCATATCAGGATCGGCCAGTATTTCCGAGAATCCCACAATTGCGTTCAACGGAGTACGTACGGAATGGTTCATTTCACGTATGAAGTCATCGCGTTCTTCTGCATTCAGTGTGCGGCGGTGCATCTCGATAGCATCTCTTTCGCGCTGTTTTATGTTGTCAATTGGAATGAAGATGCCCCTGCTGCGAATCTTGTTCTTCTTGTAGCGTGACATGGTAAGTCGTATTTCATACCAGTGTTTTTCATCGCCGGTAAGAGCTATTCGGACCTGCATGGAAAAGGTTTCGGTAGTACCTGTGGAACGGAGCGAGTCAATTGAAGACGATATGAATTCGTTTATGTCATCACGGTTTTCCAAGCGCTCCTCTATTCTTTCGGCCTCGTCAAACCGCACGCCCGAGATACGTATCCTGTTGTTTTCCAGCATAAAGAAATATGCTCCAGTCAGATTCAGAAGTCCGCAAAGAACCTTTGGAGACGCAATCTCATATATGTCTCCTTCTTTCCTTATTGCCCTGTTATATCTGATGTTTATTATCATGCCGACGACAGCAAGCTCAATGGCGACCAGCATGATTGCGGCCGATACGAATATCAGCAGATACCAGAATGAATTGTCTTCCATTTGAAAAATACAATTTCCAGCACAAATATAGAAAAAAGATTACCCGGTTCGCATTATCAGCGGAATTATATAACTTTGTTGAAAAGAAAAGCGTCATAATACTGGAAACATGAAGTGGTACAGCAAATATCTTGACATTTACGGCAAGGCGATTGACGAGATCAGTCCCGGAATCCTTTCTGAAATAAACGGAAAGATGTCACGCATGCAGAGCGAAACGCCGCTTATAACGGTAGCGGTCATAGCGCACAACGAGGAAAAGCGCCTGGCAGCATGCCTGTGGTCGCTGGCTGACCAGAAATGTGATTATCCCATCGAAATAATCGGGGTTGACAACAATTCGTCGGACAGGACAAGCCTGGCATATTCCGAATGCGGTGTGAAGCCCCTTGTCGAAACAAGACAGAGCCCTGGCTGGGCACGTCTGAAAGGGTTGGAGAACGCACGCGGAAAATACACTCTTACAATCGATTCCGACACCATGTATCCCGAACTGTACGTACAGACCATGGCCGAACGGCTCATGAAGGAAGGGGTTGTTGCAGCAGGCGGTTTCTGGAGTTATTATCCTGACAGCGAACATTCACGCTTCAGTCTGTTCCTTTATGAAACGTTCCGGGACATATACTTGTGGCTGCTTCATTTCAAAAGGCCGGAGCTGGTGGTACGCGGCATGGTTTTCGGTCATGTTACCGATCCGGCGCGCAAGGTTGGAATCAGAACTGACATCATACGCGGCGAAGATGGCAGCCTGGCGCTCGGGCTCAAAGAATTCGGCAGGATTGAGTTCGTTTACAGCCATAAGGCCAGACCGGTTACAGGCTATGGCACCATGGGGCAGGACGGCAGCATCATGAAACGGTTCATACGAGTGGCATGGATGCGTTTGAAAGGCATTTCGGACATATTCACAAAAAAAGAGAAATACGAAGACGACCAGGACAATCTGGTAAAACCGGAATGAGCGGGCTCTCCAATTACAACAATTTATCAACAGCCACCTCTTTATTGGCACGCAAGGCCCACGTTTATAATAAATAATTAGTAACTTTGCATCACTATACTAAAAACAATTGAGACATGGACATTTCAAACAGCGACATTGATCCTTCCAAGTACACAGTAATGATTGTTGATGACATTCCTGTCAACACACGCCTTCTGCAGAAGATTCTTGAGAGGGAAAGTTTCAACCTGAATATCTTCAACAACAGCATTCAGGCATTTGAAGCCCTTCAGACTGTCAAACCGGACGTTCTCCTGCTGGATATAATGATGCCGGGACTGGACGGTTTGGGATTCCTGCAGAAAATGCGCGCCGACAGCGCCTTTGACCAGACAAGAGTCATAATGGTTACCGCTGTCAGCGAATCGGACGAAATAACAAAAGCCAACGCTCTTGGTGCCAATGACTATGTTACAAAGCCTATCAACTCAAAGAGGCTTGTAAGCTGCATCTACAATCAGATACGCCAGATTGAAAAATAACGCTCCGCATCGTCTATGAAGAAATTGCTGCGGTTATCCGTCACGATAGCACTTTTCGTACCCATTCTGAGTTCATGCTCCGACACATTGAACTCCGACCAATTCGAGAAGAATCGCGTAAATGCCGACGATTTCTTTTCATTCAACACGACCCGTCAGGTAACCCTGTGCCTTGATTACGGACAGGCAGGAGCATATGCGCTTGTCAGGTTATACGACAATAATCCTCTGGTATATGACGAGCAGGAAGGCCGCTATATGCTCAATGAGGAGCTGGCTCCACTGCACCAGCAGTTCACCGACAGTACAGGCTGCGTATTCACCAAGGTCAGCATACCTGTCCATGTCAGTCAGGACGTTTGGATTTACAGTGACTACATGGCACTTCCGCAATGTGAGCACTGCCTGATAGAGAACGGGGTGATATTCAATTTCCGTCATGTGGACAACCCCGATTTCACCAAAGCCGGCATTACCAGAGCTGTTGTCAGCAATCCGGAAATGTTCAAAATCAATGAAGGATTCCACACCATCGTCAAATGGTCAAACAAATACGGCAAGCCCAATGACAGCAATGGCATTTACTCCAGCAGCAGTCTGACCTCGGACGATATGGCAGCAGCGGCAAAGGCGGTATGGAGCGGAAACACCAGCAGACCAAGCTATTTTGACAACAGTTCATATACCGCCAAGAGCACCGAACTGACAAACACCAAGGTGCCGGCTACATATTACGACGGGCAGGGAAAAATCCAGCCGCTTGAATCGGCCCAGGTATTTCTTGATTTTGTCATGGAAAACAGCTGGAACGAAAATGTCATAGGATATTATTTCTACCCGAGCGACAATGTTCCGCAGTCACCTGACAAGGTGAAGAAATACGTGATTCTGCCGAACACATCGGTTGCAGGCAATCCTCCGTATGGAGTACAGGGATTCAATAACCTGGATTGGGGGTATTACAATGCGCCCGTCAGCCAGAATTCAAGAATCCAGCTTCTGTATGAAGACGAACAGGGAAAGCTTACTCCGAATTTCCCGCCTAACACCACAATAGGCTATTTTGTCATTACCGACGGGTGGGCTGCCAACGGAGGAAGCACTTCATTCGACAGCGGCAGTACAACCAAATCGGCACTGACAACCAGAGCCGTAAACAAAAACGTTTACATCAAAGCAGGAGAGACAGGCACAATTGAGCTGGATGACTATTACACGAACGTGGAATGGTCTCAGACCAATTACAATTGCGCGGCTGTGAGTCCCCAGAACAATAACGGATACACAAAGACCGCCTATGTCAACACATGGACCAAGGGAGAGGTCACAATAACAGCCTTCCGTACAATCTGGGACAGTTGGGGAAATTCCACGAGAGTGACTCTAGGCACGTTCAATGTCTTTGTGAACGATACCGGTACCGGTCCCGCATCGGGAGGAGAAACCCAGGAGGGCAAGATTGACTTCTCAAAACCGACATTCTATTCAAACAAGGAATGGAATTCAGATGGTGCCGGACATTTCATAAATTTCAACTATAACGGCTATGTTATATATGGTGTTGAAGACAGTGATGACAAAGCCTTTGACGACTTTGTATTCATGGTCTCATCAAATCCGGCCTCGGCAATAGTCAATTCATTGAACCCCAATGTCATAAATAGCGGGTACGATGATCCAAACCCGACCGCCTTACTGCACGACATTGCAACATACTGCTATGAAGACATCTGGCCGTATGTCGGAGACTATGACCTGAACGATGTCGTCATTGAGCACCGTTCCTCAGTTTGTTTTGACAGGTTCAACAACGTAACTCAGGTAATTGATTCATTCACAGTTTGCAATGACCGGTATTCTTCAGGAGAAGGTGTTTCAGACGCATTTGCCATAAGGATTCCATTGGATCAGAGAGGATCAATCATAAATCTGCCAGCAGGTGCCGTCAATGAAACCGAGACCAGTTCAATAATCATATTTGAGAACGCCCAGGACAACATTGGAGAGCTGTTTGTGATTGCAAGATACTTTGATCAGGGTTCCCTCAGTCTGAAAGATCTGACACGCGGTCTTGATTTGGACCCGTATATCATTCCCGTCATGCCTGACGAGTCCATAACCTGTTATGACAGTCACCGCCGTGAGGTTCACTTCCCCAAGAAGGAGGGTACAAGCAAGATTGAATCCGTATATTATATAAATGATACTGAGGCCTTCTTCGTGGCAAGAGACAACAGACATCCTTTCGCAATCAGCATTCCATTGCGCACAGCACAGACCGCCGATGAAATAGCACAAGCCAAGAAGGACGGCTCCATGTTCATTGTCGCACCGGAGATGAGCGAGATAGACGGACAATATGCCAAATCGGGACACTCTTTCGCAGAATGGGTGGAATCGGAAGGCAAGACCTGCACTGACTGGTACAGATACTACAGTCCCCGCAGTGGAGAAAGCATAAGAACAGAAATGAAGAAGCGATAAATGAAAGAACGAAGAAAATTGTTTTATCTGATGCTGGCATTATCCCTGATGACCGGGACATTATGCCACGCCCAGAACAGCGGATTCAGGACAATAAGGATAGACAGTGCCATGATGAGACTGAACAGCATGACAGTCGAGGACTATCTGGCATTGAATATTCCTTCATTGGATTCCCTGTTTTTTAACGCCTACGAGCTGTCCAGCCGCATGGGATCACATGATGCCGACATTGACTATTTTGAACGTGCAGCGAAGACAGAACGCAGAAGGCCGCTGGAATGGGTACGTATTCTGGGATCGTACAACTATGGAAGCAGTGATATGGCTGCCATAGCCCTGATGGAGACCACATACCAGGTCTGGACAATGAACAACTCCTCACAGCGTAATATATATTATAATGTGGGAGCGACTTTCTCCATGTCTCTTCTGGACCTTATTGACATGCCTAACCGCAACAGGCAGGCAAAGGCCAAGGTACAGCAATCCATGATAGAAAAGGAGCGCGAGTTCGAGCAGCTCAAGCACGAAATCATTGAATATTATTGCAACATACAGGAATGCATCTCAATTCTTGAAGAAAAATTCAAGACCGTGCTTCTGGCGCGAAGCCAATATAATGTTGCCGAGACAGACTTCCTGAACGGAAAAACATCAGCAGAAGAACTTTACAGAAGCCACGGATTTGAGTCATCGGCCGTAGCGGAATATGAGAACATAAGAAAGGAGCTGAACAAGAATCTGCTTTCTCTTGAAGTTGTAACATGTACCAAGATTTTTTAAAATAGGACTATGCAGACATTTCTATATATTATCAAGACCCTGTACAAGAACAAGTGGATAGTTCTTCTGGTTCCCTTCTTCATAGCTCTGGCGGTTTATATCTTCCTGTCAGGACAGCCAAGGAAGTACCAGTCCAGTACTACAGTCTATACGGGTATTGTTTCCGGCTATAACGCATTCTCCAGCGAAGGAGTTCAGGACTGGATGTCAGTAAACAACTCCATTGACAACCTGATTAACATAATCAAGGCTGAATCAACGCTTGAATCAGTATCGTTGAGACTTCTTGCAAGAAACCTGTCGCATTGCAATCCGAAGGAAGACACTGAATACATGACATCATTCTCGTCAATTGAACTGCTGAATGAAACCCCTGCCGAGGTTCTGGCTCTTGTAATTGACGGAGACGAGGACTCCACTTATACAAGACTGAGAGAGTTCTATGAAAAGGACAACACCAACTATCTGAAACAGCTTTTCAACTGGGAGCACCATTATTACAGCTTCAAGGCTCTGTCAAGTGTTGAAGTATCCAGAATCAGCAACTCGGACATGCTGAAGATTTCATACATCAACGATGACAAGTACATTGTATACAACACTCTTCTTCTTATAGAGAAGGAATTCGTTGACCAGTATCTGACAATCCGCTACGAGCAGACCAACGACGTTGTCTCATATTTTGAAAACGAGCTTAGAATTATCGGTGCCGATTTGCGTTCCAAGGAGGATAACCTGACAACTTACAACGTGCAGAAGGGTATCATCAACTACCAGGAGCAGACACGTATGGTTGCCGAACGTGCCAGAGATATTGACGAGGCATACGAAAGTGTAATGCGTGAATATGAAGGAGCCAAGCAGAAAATTGCACTTCTTGAAGAGCAGATGGGATTTGCTGCAGCCATTTATCAGCGGAACGCTGAATTCATAAAGCAGTTGAACACCATCACGAACCTTTACTCTCAGAGCAGCAGTGCTGAGGACAACTCAAAGAAGGAAGAAATTGCCAATCTGATTGACGATGAAACGGAGAAACTGCGCAAGGTCAGCATCGACATGGCCCAGAAGCGTTATTCCAAAGAGGGACTTGCCAACGATGAGATTATTACAGAATGGTTGGACGCACTTCTCATAAAGACCCGTACAGAGCAGGAACTGAATGTGCTCGTACAGAGCAAGCAGGATATAAACAACGAGTTCAAGCGTTTCTCTCCTGTGGGCTCATCAATCAAGCGCCAGGATCGTGAAATCAACTTCTCCGAACAGAACTACCTGTCAAATCTTCAGGGACTCAACGAAGCCAAGCTGCGTCAGAAGAACCTGCAGCTGACATCGGCCACATTCAGAATAATAACACCGCCAACTGTAGCAATCAAGCCGGAAAAGACCAAGAACACTCTTTTCACCATTGCAACTTTCATCTTTGTGCTTATCATAATCATGGTCTATTCGGTTGTTGTAGAATTGTTCAACCGTGTTCCTTATGACCAGCAGGCTGCAAAGAAGATTATCGGACTGCCGGTATTGGGAGCCATTCCGAACATAAACCAGAAGAGCAAGGCTCTGGAAATAGGCAAGGCACTTTCATACAACCAGCTTGGAAATGCAGCCGTGAACTTCTTTGACCGCACAAAGACCGCCAACATCATCAATGTGATAAGTATTGACAGTGGTGAAGGTAAAAGCGTTGTCTGCGATGCTCTGATGCAGCATTTTGAAAAAATCGACACCAAGCCTGTGCTGATTACCCACGGAAAAGACTTTGAAGACGATGACAAATACTATCTGATGGCCGGTTCAATCTATGACTTCGGTGTCAATGAGAACAACTTTGACACACTGCCTGAAGCAAACGTCATCATTGTGGAATATCCACCTGTGTCAACATCATCATTCCCAATCAAGCTTCTTGATTCATCGTCAATAACCATTCTTGTTGCCGACAGCACCAAGGCATGGACTGACATGAACAATATAGTATTGAGACAGTTAACATTGAACGACAGAAATCACAAACTTGTCACGGTTCTCAACAAGGCTGACAATGACTGCGTTGGTACATTTACCGGTATGCTGCCTCCATACACATTGAGGCACAGAATTCACTACACAATGTGGAATCTCGGTAACAACACCTTCAATGACGAACAGCGCAGCTAAATTCCTGTATCCTCTGGCAATAATAGCCAGTCTTGCCGTTGCATACTGCATGATTAACGACATGATGGCTGTTGCTGCCGCACTGGCATTCTTTCCACTGCTTATAGTAGTGGTATGCCTGGCGTTTACCAACAAGCTGTGGGGATTTCTGCTGCTGTTCATTCTGAACTATTTCATACCGGTACTTGGCAACTACGTATATGACGCGCCGCTCGGACTTCTTATGGACGGTGCCATAGCATTCAACATACTTGTCATTATATGCAGTTTCCTGACAAGCAAGCCGAATTTCAGGACAATAACCCCCGATTTGCTGATTGTTGTGCTGATATGGATGGTGTATTGTGCACTTGAGATATTCAATCCGCACATGATTACCACCTCAGCGTGGTTGTCTTCCATGCGAAGCATGGCACTTTACTTTTTCCTGGTAATTATACTTGTACAGATGTCGGTCAAGGACCTCAGCCAACTGAAGCAGGTACTTGCAGTATGGTCTGTTCTTGTCATAATTTCAGGATTGAAGGTCGTTTATCAGAAATACGTGGGTTTCACTCCAGGAGACAAGCACTTCCTGTATGACATGGACGGACAGGTTACCCATATCATTTATTACGGTATCAGATACTTCTCCATATTTTCCGATGCAGCAAACTTCGGTGGCAGCATGGCTATGGCACTGGTAGTATTTATGATAACAGGTTTCCATACAAAACAGCCGCTGCTGAAGTTCTACTGGTGGTTCGTGGCAGCTGTGGCATGCTACGGTATGTTCATTTCCGGTACAAGAAGTGCCCTACCCGCACCGGTTGCCGGTGTCATGCTGTATCTTGTTCTGGTTCGCGACTTCAAAAAGATGATACCGATATCCATACTTATGGGTATTGTGATATGCCTGCTCGCCTTCACGACCATCGGCGAAAGCAATTCTACAATACGAAGAGCCAGAACGGTTTTCCATCATGAAGAAGACGCATCATATATTGTACGAAAGGAGAATCAGGCAAAGCTGAAGGTCTATATGAGTGAAATGCCATACGGCAACAGCCTTGGCATGAGCGCCGGACGAGCACAGAACTATGGAGACTTTTCACCTGTAACTGAGATTCCTACCGATTCATGGTACGTGCAGTTGTGGGTTGAGACCGGAATCATTGGATCCATTCTCTATTTTCTTGTAATGGGGTATATCTTCATTAAATCGGGAATCACAATTTTCTTCCGGCTGAAAGACCCGGAGGTTAAAGGAATAGCGGCGGGACTGCTGTCTGGTGTCGTAGGATTGTTCGTCATGTCATCGAACAACGAAGTGTTCTCACAGTTCCCGAACGGAGTGATAGTATATACGCTTATTGGACTGATATTCATGGCTCCGGAATTTGACAGGCAGGCGCAAGAAAGGAAATATGGTATCATTCATAACAGTCAACTATAACGGATTTGAAGCCACATGTGCTCTGTTACGTTCACTGAAGGAAAACATCACTTCCTGTCAGTGGGAGGTCATTGTTGTTGACAATGCTTCAAAGACTGATGAAGCAGCCGCCATCAAGGAACGGTTTCCTTGGGCAAAAACAGTAAGAAGTACCGGGAATCTTGGATTTGCCGGCGGCAACAATCTGGGAATTAAAGAAGCCAAGGGAGATTTCCTTTTCTTTGTAAACAACGACACCGAATTCTTTTCAGACGGTGTTGACAATCTTTGCAATGTCTTCGGCCGTTATCCCGACTGCGGAATGGTTTGTCCGAAAGTGAAGTTCTTCAATGACAGGAATCTGATTCAGTATGCAGGATACACTCCCATGAAACAGGTGCGGATGAAGAACGGTATGGTGGGTTATGGAATGAAGGATGACGGATCGTACGATGTACCCTCGGTGACATCGTTCCCCCATGGTGCAGCAATGATGGTTAGCCGTAAGGCGCTTGAAGATGTCGGTTTAATGCCGGAATGTTATTTCCTATACTACGAAGAGTTGGATTGGGGGTCGCATTTCATTGAAAAAGGATGGACCATCAGGTATGAACCGTCATGCACCATTCACCATAAGGACAGCCTGACAACTGGGACGGACAGTCCGTTGAAGACCTTCTACATGTACCGCGGCAGGCAGATTTTCGCATACAGGAATTTCAAGGGCCTGAACAGGATAGGCTCAATTGCATTCACGCGCCTGTTTGCCGTACCGAAACGCGTTGTCACCGGCCTGCTTAAGGGAAAACCCGGCATTGCAAAGGCCGCAGTAAGAGCCAACATAGATTTCATTAGAATGTGCTTAAGCAAGGAACTATGATACTGAAAACAATTAACTGGATTTTTCTTGTCATATTGGGGTTCCCCGCCCTATATATGTTCTATTATGCGCTGTGTTCAAAGTTTTTCACGCAGAAGAATGCTGTAAAAGGAAAAAGAATGCGCCGTTTTGCTGTTCTGATTCCTGCATATAAGAGTGATACCTGTATAATGAGTACGGCATTGGCCGCAAAGAACCAGTACTACCCTATCAACAAATTCAGGGTGGTAGTCATAGCTGATTCAATGAAACCGGATACAGTGGAAACGCTGAGGAGCCACGGAATAGAAGTTGTTGAAGTCAGTTTTGAGCAGAGCAGCAAGGCCAAGTCATTACAGGCCGGCATGGATTTTCTTGGAGCCGATGCAGCCGACATTGTAACCATATTGGATGCAGACAACATTGTCAACGAAGATTATCTGGCATCGCTTGATGACTGCTTTGAGAATGGTGCACAAGCCGTTCAGTCTCACAGAACCGCAAAGAACACCGATACTCCAGTGGCCATAATAGACGCAGCTGCTGAAGAAATAAACAACTCAATCTTCAGAAAAGGACATTGTGCAACAGGATTGAATTCCGCTCTTATCGGTTCAGGAATGGCCTTTCCATACACATGGTTCGGCAGCAAAGTCAAGGATTTCAAGACGACCGGCGAAGACAAGGAAATTGAGCTTGCGCTGCTTATTGACGGTGTGTCGGTCAGTTATGCCGACAACATTCTTGTGCTTGATGAAAAGACACGTACAGAGGACAATTACGCACGTCAGCACCGCCGTTGGATTGGTTCGCAGTACAACCTGTTTGGCGGAGCCATCAAGGATCTGTCGGCTGCAAAGATGAAACTTGGATATTTTGACAAACTTCTGCAATGGATCATGCCGCCGAGAATGATCATTATGGGCGTATTGCCCGCAATGGCCATCATTTCCAGCATATTCAATTTCTCCAATTCAATGTTCTGGTGGGGTGCCGTAATTCTTCTGGTATTATCCATGTTGTTGGGAATACCCGGTTCCATGCTGAACGCCGGTCTGCTGAAAGCGCTTACCAAAGTTCCGGTTCTTGCCTTTTCAAGCATTGCCAGCATATTCCATCTGAAAGGTACAAAAGATAATTTCATACATACAGATCACCAATGAAAATTGCAGTTGAAGCCCAGAGGATTTTCCGCAAGAACAAGCACGGCATGGATTTTGTCGTTCTTGAAATTCTGCGTGTATTGCAGCAGATTGACAAGAATAACGAATATTGGGTCTATGTTGCTCCGGGCGATGACATCTGCCTGGAAGAGACTACAAATTTCCACATAGTCACTCTAAACTCCAACTTCTATCTTTACTGGGAGCAGTACCTGTTACCGCGAGCAGTAAGAAAAATCAAGCCGGACCTGCTTCACTGCACAAGCAATACTGCCCCTCTGTTTCCGGGAGTTCCGCTGATTCTGACTCTCCACGACATTATTTTCATGGAGAAGAAGACCGGCAGCAACAATTCCACATATCAGAGACTCGGACGCATATACCGCAGATTCTTTGTTCCCAAGGTATTGAAGAAATGCCGAAAGGTAATTACGGTTTCCAATTACGAAAAGGCCCAGATTGTAGCGTCAGGAATGGTCAACGAAGAAAGGATGGCAGTGATATACAACGGATTCGGAAAGGAATTCAATGCTTCAGCCGCCAGCACAGACAGAAACTACATTCTATTCTTAGGTTCACCTGACCCGAAAAAGAATACGCCGAGAACACTTGAAGCTTATGCAATTTATCACAAGGAATCAGACCGCAAACTGCCATTGAAGGTAGCCGACCTGAGCCGCGACAACATACTTCTTTACCTTCAGGAAATTGGCTGTCCTGAAATCATTGATGATATTATTTGCGCAGGATACATTTCTCACGACGAACTCCCTGCCACATACGGTGGAGCCGCCGCGTTCCTGAGCACATCGGTACGTGAAAGTTTCGGCATTCCACAATTGGAGGCCATGGCCTGCGGTACACCGGCTGTCGTTTCAAATGCATCGGCCCTGCCAGAAATTGCAGGTCAGGATGCCGTTCTGGTCGATCCTTACAGTCCCAGAAATATGGCCGATGCCCTGTTGCGCCTGGAACGTGATGACGAATTTAGAGAGAAGTCTGTAATTTACGGATACGAGCGTGTAAAGATGTTCTCATGGGAGAATGCCGCACGCCAGACACTTGCACTTTATGAATCTGAAGCAGGAAGTAACTAAAGGGGTATTTTTTACCGCAATAGCAAAATACGCAGGCATATTCGTTACCCTGGGGGTTACGGCTGTACTGTCCAGACTGCTCACGCCCGACCAGTTCGGCGATGTCACTTTTGCCACAGTATGCATAGCATTCTTTGCGGTGTTCGGAGACATGGGGCTTGGTCCGGCCGTCATTCAGAGAAGAGACCTCTCTGAAGATGATCTGCGGGGTGTCTTTTCACTCACCATCTGGGCCGCAGCCATATTGTCCCTGCTCTTTATCGGCCTGTCATTCACCATTGTACGATTTGACAAAGATGCAGGTCCCGATCTGCTTAACGTGCTTCTGATTTTGAGTGCGAACCTGTTCTTCAGCACTCTGAACATGATTCCCAACGCACTGATTCTGAAGCAGCAGAGATTCGGTTTTGCCGCTGTCCGTTCACTTGTAGTGCAGATAATATGCGGAGCGATTGCAATTGGAGCTGCGTTCATGGGCTTCGGCATTTATGCCCTGACCATAAATCCGGTTCTGTCAAGCATAGCTCTGTTCCTGATAAACTTTTCACAGCATCCCATCAGACCGCGTTTCAAACCCGGCAAGGCTGCTGTTGACAAAGTCATGAGCTTTTCAATCTACCAGTTCGGGTTCCAGCTGGTCAACTATTTCGGATGCAACCTTGACAAATTCCTTATCAAGTCATTGAGTTCATCTGAACTTGGTTATTATGACAAGTCATACAGGCTCATGCAGATGCCGCTGCAGAACATTTCGTTTGTCATCACTCCGGTACTGCACCCGGTTCTGTCACAGATACAGGACGACAGGAAACATATTGCATATTCATATCTGAAGGTCATAAAGCTGCTGGCATACATAGGATTCCCCCTGGCGGCCGCTGTGTTCTTCATGTCCGATGACCTGATTCTGTTCCTGTTCGGCCATCAGTGGACAAAGTCAATTCCCTGCATGCAGATACTGTCCGTATCAATTGCCATCCAGATGATCTCATCGTCATCGGGAGCTATTTTCCAGGCTGCCGGTGATACCAGAAGGCTGTTCGGTTGTGGAGTGTTCAGCGCTATAACCTGCATTGCGGCCGATGTGATCGGCGTGTTCGTATTCCACACAGCCGAAGCGGTTGCAACAGGTCTGTGCATTGCATACGCGCTGAATTTCATACAGTGCTATTATTCGCTGTTCCTGAAATGTCTGAAGAGCGGCTGGTCCGAATTCTGGAAAGGACTGGTTCTGCCAGTGGTATTATGTGCAATTCTATCAACATGCCTCTTTTTAGTAAAGCCGCTTGTAGTTACAGAATACCACATAGTCAATCTGATAACCCTTACCTGCATTTCCGGTATCATCTCAGTTCTATTTGTGGAACTGACTGGAGAATATCAAATTATTGACACAATCAAAACCAAATTATGCCAATTAAAGAAACATTGAAGAGAAGTGACAGAATAAAGGAACTGTCCATACTTCTTCTCTCATCAAGAATACATCCGCGGCCAAGAATATGGACACGCCTGTTCGTAAACCCATTCTTTCACAAGAGAGGACGCGGAAGCAGGGTCTGTTTCAAAGCCCGTCTTGATGTATTTCCATGGCGCAGTTTCGTGCTTGGTAAAGGTGCCATTGTTGAAGACTGGGCTGTAATCAACAATGGTGGAGGCGATGTCATAATTGGAGAAAAAACCAGAATCGGTATAGGTTCGGTTGTTGTGGGGCCTGTAACTATCGGTAACAGAACATCACTTGGGCCGCATGTACATATTGCAGGATTCAATCATACTTTTGATGACGGCAACAGGGACTGGAACGAACAGGGCCTGACACTCCGCCCTATTGAGATAGGAGACGAATGTCTGATAGGCGCAAATTCATGCGTCTGTGGCGGTGTAAAGATTGGCAACCGCGTGCAGGTGGGTGCCGGAAGCGTAGTTACAAAAGATCTGCCTGACTGTTGTGTTGCGGTCGGCAATCCGGCTAAAGTGATAAAGCTGTTCAATGCTGAAACCGGAAAATGGGAAAGGGTATGAAGATACTGTTCCAGGTATATCACGTTCTGGTATCGCACAGCGGAATAAGCAAGAAGATACTGTCACAGGTTGAAGGACTACGCGAAAACGGTGCTGACGTTTCTCTCTGCACGCTTACCATCAATGAAGACGGCAGCAAATCCAGAACTGTTGACGGAAAATCCATCAGGGATTTCGGTTTCGGCCTCAAAGCCAAGCTGAGAAAAAGGTTTTCATATTCCGACATTGTTGAATATGTGAAAAACAACGGTTTTGATGCGGTTTACATCAGATATGACATCAATGCTGACCCATTCACCGTAAGGTTTGTAAAATCGCTCAAGAAAGCCGGAGTCAAAGTTGTTGTTGAAATACCGACATTTCCTTATGACGGAGAATTCAAGGGAATGGGCATTGGGCCGAAATTCCAGTTGTTCACGGACAAATGTTTCAGAAGACGTTTCTTCAAATACTGCGACAGGGTTATTGTTTATTCGACCGATGAATACGTGTTCGGTTGCAAAGCCATCAATATCAGCAATGGAGTAAACTTCGGCAACATTCCGCTTTCCGAGGAACAGACTTATGACGGAACGTTAAGAATGCTGTCAGTTGCCAATGTGCATCTGTGGCATGGTCTGGACCGTCTTATTGAAGGCATGGGGCGCAATCCCGAAATAAAATCGGAACTGCATATAGTAGGTGACGGTGTTGAAAGCGTTTTCAATGAGTACAGAATGCTCATCGGGCGATACGGTCTTGAAGACAGGGTAAGAATTCTCGGACCTATGTTCGGAAGTGAACTGGACAAAGAATTCGAATGGTGCAACATTGCGGCAGGTAGCCTGGGACGTCATCGCAGTGGCATTACCGATATCAAGACATTGAAGAACCGCGAATATGCAGCCCGTGGACGTGCATTCTTCTACAGTGAGAATGACAGCGATTTTGAAGGTCGTCCATACGTTTTCAAGGTATCGGCCAATGAAACACCTGTTGACCTGAAGGCTCTGGCCGAGTTCCGACAGTCGCTGAACGTCAGTCCTTTACAGATAAGGGAATCAATCAGTGGTCTTAGCTGGACCAGTCAGATGGGCAAGGTTGCAGATTTCTGCCGTTAGTCCTTTTTTACAAATCCTTTCAGCATAAGTATGCAGAAAGGCTTTAGTCTGAAGCTGTACGGATGTCTGAAAACAGCTTTGACAATTCTGACTTTTTCATTGGCTGGCAGAGCATAACCGTTATGCATCATTGACAACAGAATTGTGCTGACCAGACGGCGGCATGTCTTTTTTGCACGCGGAGCTATAGTCCTGACATGTTCAAAACAGCCGTCAATAACAGTCATATAGCCGTCAATATTACGTTTGCCGAATTTCCGGGTCATGATGGAGTCGCCTCTGAGACGTCTATGATAGAACTCCGCATTTATGCTTTCTATTCTGTTGGCATTGAAATATACCTGAGCAGAGAAGAGCTCATCCTCATGTATGATACCGGAATGGAAACGGGTTTTGAATTTATTCAGGAATGAAGTCCTGAACAACGACATACAGACAGTGCATCTGTATTTGCCGTCCTTCAGCATTTCATACATAATCTCATAGCCCTTGCGGACGCCTTTGTATGAAGCGGCCCTGTGATAATCCTGCCATTTTGATCCCGTCAGTTCATCTCCGAAAGACACGCCGTCAAAAAAGCAGAAATCAAGGTTGTCACGTTCACAAAGTTCATAGCAGCGTTCAAGAGTGTCAGGCTCTATCCAGTCATCGCTGTCCATGAAAAAAATGTACTTTCCGGAAGCTATTTTCATAGCATCGTTGCGTGCAGCTGCCTGACCGGCATTTTTCTTGGTTATAACGGTGACTCTCTCCTTGTATTCTTCAAGAATACGCGGAGTGTCATCGGTGGAACCGTCATCAACCACAATGGTCTCAATATTTTCCAACGTCTGCGAAAGTATGCTGTCAAGTGCTTCCCTCAGGTATTCACCGGTATTGTAGGCTGGAACAATTACAGAAACTAGTTTCTCTTGCATTATTTTCTATTGAATGTGGAAATGACCATTCTGTGATCGCTTATCTTGTCATCTATTATTTGAGCGCCCACACAATCAAAATGGTCATTATAAAGTATGTAGTCTATTCTGAGTCTGTCTTTCAACAACCTGTAGGTTGAACCGCGTCCGCATCCGGCCTCCAGGAAGCTGTCATTCATGTCATCGTCCATCAGAATTCTGTAGACCCTGGAACCGGCCACGGAATTGAAATCGCCTGCAATGATAAGCGGTTCACCATCGTCAAACAATGACCTTCTGATTGACTTGGCCTGATTTATACGGATTACCCTGTTGTCACGCATCATTTGTCTAAGTCTTGCAACATCGTCAGTCCCGTCAACACCGCGCCCATTGTTCATGACGCTCATTCCGGTAGTTCTGAGATGAACCGCTATAACTCTGGTTTGTGTACCTGGAGTACCAAGCAGAATGGATGAATACGCGCCGGAACATCCCAGATATGACTTTCTTTCATGTTCCAATATCGGCATTTTTGAAAGGACCGCACATTCGTCCTTTATGGAGATATATGGAAAATACGAGCGGAACTTCTTTGCAAATTCACGGTCAGTGCCTTCAGGGTACATTGGGAATTCCTCTATGAGCAGAACGTCAAGAGCGTTGTCCTGGGCCGCCTTCAGCAGCACCGCTTCAGTAATGTCACGTTTGCCTCCATATGAAAGCCCGCAGACATTGATGGAACCCAGTTTGAAGTCACCCTGTACCTGAGGTATCGCATCTGTATAATTCCGACTGTTTATCCAATTGAAATACCAAAAACAGCCACCGGCTGCACAAACCACTATAATCAATAGTATAAGAAAGAACTTTTTCATGCTCTGCGTGATTTTTCCCATGCGGCGTTACCGTTAAAATTCAGATAATATTTGAGTCCGGGGAACATTGTGAAATTTGCAAACAAAAAGTAATATGGGACTCGCAGCAAACCGCTTCTGCCTTTTTTATCCATTATCATTCCTGCAAGCGCAGCAAGATAGAAACACAACTGCAGAATCAGGAAGACCGTGTAGAATGTTCCTGCACCCATCAGAACGAGTACGATATTCAGCAGGAACATAAGAATGATATTTGACGGAGTCAGAATCCAGCGTATCACCCTGTGTGAAACGAACTGGAATGCAATGACACCATAGCGGAACGGATTCATCAGGTCACGGAACATGCTTGAAATCTGGTATCCGTTTGCAGCAAGTCTGACCTTGCGCTTTCTTTCCTCCTTTATGTCGGCCGATGGCTTTTCCATGGCATAAGCCTGTTTGCAGTATCCTATTATGTAACCACGGCGCAGCATGTTCAGCGATATGTTCAGATCATCTCCCAGAACACCTGCCGGAATAGGCATCCAGAGTTCACGACGTATTGCAATCAGTTCACCGGCTGCACCCATCGATGAATACAGCCTGTCATCAAGGTCTTTAAGGAATGATTCGTATTTCCAGTAGACGCCTTCGGTTGCGGCAGCTGAATTGCCGTCGGTCATCACCTTCTTTTCGCCGGCTACGCAACCCACCTTGGGATTGTCGAACTTTCTTACCAGACGGTATATGGATTCAGGATTAAGGTAGGTGTTAGCATCGGTCATAACCACGAACGGAGTATCGACAAATTCCATAGCTCTGTTCAACGCCGCAGTCTTGCCACATCTTTCCGGTTTGTGAAGAACTGTATTTTCCGGATAGGCCGACAGCATTTCCGGAGTCTTGTCGTTCGATCCGTCGGTAACCCACACTATTCTGAGCTTGTCTTTCGGATAGTCCAGCGCAAGGCAGTTTTTCATCTTCTCTTCCACATAATCCTGCTCATTATATGCCGCAATAAGAAGAGTCACCATAGGAAATTCCTCTGCCATTGGAAATGTCTGAGGCTTACGCAAAGCCTCCTTTATTCTGACAATTATCCATACCAGTATGCCGTATCCGAAAAATGTATAAAACACAATGAATACGGAAATCCAGAAAAAAACCTTTACCAACATCTATATTATAACTTTTTAGTGTTCAAAGGTATGAACAGTTTTGAAATTATCAAAACTATACACTAACTTTGCCCTTAACACTTGACAGAAGCGAAGTAATGACAAGAAACGGAGAATCCATCATCATTGTTGGACCAGAAGAAATTACTGCTATAATCAGGAAAGACCTTGAGAAGCATTACAAGGTCAAAGTATTGGAGGTAATAACCGAAAACTACAGCACGGCAGCCGACACTATAATGAGGCATTGGCCCGATGCGGTTTTCTGCGCGCTTCCATCAGATCACCCTGATGCAGTTAACATGTATCATGCATGCGAGCTCACTTTCTGCACGTTCTACTTTATCATAAAGCCTAATCCGCACAGTGAACGTCTGATTACATGCCGCTGGTGTAAGGAACCGCTCAAGAAGACCTGGGCCAAGTTCGTAAAGCGGACTTTCGACATTCTGGTTTCCGGACTGTTCCTGATTACAATCTATCCTTTCGTATATATCATTTGCGCAATATGCATCAAAGCATCAGGACCGGGGCCGGTATATTTCAAACAGCTCAGGCCAGGTTTCCATGGTGAGAACTTTGAATGCTATAAGTTCCGTTCCATGAACGTGAATGCCCAGAGTGACAGCCAGCAGGCCACAAAAGGCGATGCCCGCGTCACCAAGTTCGGCAGCTTCATGAGAAAGACATCCATCGATGAACTTCCACAGTTCATCAATGTACTGAAAGGCGACATGTCTATTGTCGGTCCAAGACCGCAGCTGTTGAACTGGTCAGACTATTTTGCCCCGAAGATTCCGAATTTCTTCATGAGGCATCTGGTCAAACCGGGCATAACAGGCTGGGCACAGGTAAACGGTTGCAGAGGGGAATGCTATGGTGTGGAAGATGTCAACGACCGTATCAACAACGACATTTGGTACATTGAAAACTGGACTCCATGGCTTGACATAAAGATATTGTTCATGACAGTCAAGCAGATTGCCGGCGGAGACGAACAGGCTTACTAACCAACACCTAACCACATTAATGCAATGGCTGATTTCATATATTCACTCAAAGGAATAAGCAACACTGAAAAATTCTCCAGACTATACAGGCATCAGAAGGAAGTTGCACCTGGTCTGACACTGTTTTCAAATTATGACATCGAGGAGTATCAGTCAAAACAGGCCTGCGCTTTCATAGTAGGCACCTGCACAGTTCTCGGAAAAGACAAAGGCAGTTTCATTACAGGAGCCCTGAATTCATTTGATGCGGACACGACAATGCCTTCACTGCAAAGGAATCTTGTCGGACAGTATGTGGCAATCATCGTCACCGAATCAGGGAAGTCGTATATACAGTCTGATTTTCTGAACATACGCAGCATCTTCTTTGATGCCGAAGCACATCAGGCAGCATCTGCCATAGGAGCGCTTGATGCCATGTCCGGCAGCAAAGACGACTACAAGGCATTCGAATTCCGAGCCATGAGAGGCTGTCTGTATCCGCAGTGGCTGGGAAGCACAACGGCTCTACCATCGGTTTCAAGACTCAGAATCTGCCAGTATCTGGAAATTGACCACGCCACTGGCGCACTCAACGTACATGACACCGTCGTAAAAATGGACAACACGAAGCCGGCAACACCTGAGAAGAATGCTTTCATCTGTACCGGTATCCTGAAATCCATCATAGGACACTTCTCGAACTATCATGCTGCATCGACCATTACCGGAGGATATGACAGCCGTATCATTTCTGCAATCTGTTCAAAGAAGATTGACGACCTCACCCTGCGCATATCAACTTTCGGCGACCCGGGATTCAAGGATCTGAAGATTGCCAGAAAAGTAGCATCGGTACTTGGCAGAAGAATGGCCGTATACAATGCAAACCTGAAAGACGAGGCTGAAGACTTCTTCAATTACACCGACGGACTGACACCGTTCGAAAACTGCATTGTCACAAGCATGATGTACAGGACAGGTGATTTTGAAGTAGGTTTCGGCGGCACGCTAGGAACGGAGATTTTCTCAACTCTAAGATATGTGACATGCGAAGAGCTGGTAAGCGATTTCTGCCGCATAGCTTCACAGAGCAAGGACAGCGAAAAATACATCAAGCGATTTGAAGAAGCCATCAGAAATGAGATAGAACACATTTCAAGTCACATAAAGCTGGCTGAATATGAAGAAAGAGACATTGTGCGCCTGTTCTGGACTTTTGCCACCGCACGTTTCTCATCGCCTATAGTATCGGCTTATGATATAAACGGACATCAGATGGAGCCTTTCGCTACATTCCCGATGGTTGAAGCTGCGCTGGGCATTTCGTATGATTTCCAGGGTGACCAGAAAACACACGGCCGCTTCTACATGATTCCGAAAATGATCATGAAGTCAGTAAGCACAAGAGTCGGAATGATTGATTCCACACATTTTGCGCCGTTCCTTCCGGTTTCATTCTTCACATTCCCGCTTTACGTCATAGGTAAGTTCAAGGCAAATATATACTACAAGACAAAAAAGAACCGTGAATTCCCGTTTGTCTGGGATGCCGGATACAGGAATTACTACGAATAACTGGCAACCAGCCGTCATTCTACAACCAATCATTACGCCACCATTTATGAAGAGAATCCTTTATTCTATTCTGATTGTCTGTGCATTTGCCGCATGTACAGAAAACAATGCCAGTCAGGAACTGCCAGGTCTGGCTATCAATGAAAAAGGTTATTATGAAGAACCGGGCGTCAACGTGCTTGTGTACTCCAATCAGTATCAGGGCATTTTCTGTGACGAAAAGACCGCCGGCATTGAACTTATTCAGCGCGGTGTCAGAATTGGCACCGGCGGCGGTGTACGCCTTATGAACACACCTGAGCAGTGGGATATATATGCCACTATGACAGACCGAAGCATCGACACTTTAGACGGGGTTATCAACTGCCGCTTCAATTATCCCGATTACAGTTTCGAATATGGTCTGACGGTAAAGTCGGAAGGCTGCGGCATGATAATTCAGGTTAATCTGGACAAGCCTCTGCCTGCAGATCTTGAAGGCAAAGCCGGACTGAATATGGAGTTTTTCCCTGCAACATATTTCGGCAAGACATATCTTGTTGACGGCCAGAGCGAAATATTTCCGCGCTATCCGTCAAGCGACACTGAAATGCGTCCCGTGTCGGAAAAAATCACGCAGTTCTACGGTCTTTCCACATTTGATGACCGTGGACGCGACGAATTCATAGTTCCAAGTCCCATATCAAAAGGACATACTCTGGTGCTTGCCCCCGAAGATAAAGCACTGCGCGTGCTATTCCATTCGGATTCGGAAATCTGTCTGTTTGACGGGCGCAATCTGTCACAGAACGGAACATTCGTCGTCAGGTCGTTGCTTCCCGCAGGCGAGACAGGCACCGTTCTTGAATGGTATGTTGAGCCTACACTGGATTCAGAATGGATAAGGGAACCGAACATAGGTTTCTCGCAAATAGGTTACACTCCGGCCCAGAAAAAGGTTGCAGTCATTGAACTCGACCCGAATGACAGACTTGCCGACAAGGCAACGGTCTGGCGTGTCAATGCCGATGGGAGCAACACAGAGGTTCTGCAGGCCGATGTCACGGAATGGGGTATTTTCTACGACCGCTACAACTACGCGCATGCCGACTTCAGTGCAGTTACTGAACCGGGCACATATTTTATTGAATATAACGGTGTACGCACCAACCCGTTCCCAATTAACGAAGACGTCTATAAAGGCAAGTGGTACAACACAATGGACGTGTGGCTGCCTGTACAGATGGAC
This sequence comes from Bacteroidaceae bacterium, assembly GCA_024398755.1. GTDB lineage: Bacteria > Bacteroidota > Bacteroidia > Bacteroidales > Bacteroidaceae > Colenecus. The sequence continues at coordinate 36,906 of JAKSIQ010000013.1, forward strand.
CACATGATGGTGAACGAAGCCTATCGCGTCTGGCATGGCCGTTCTCACATGGATGATGCCATTCAGGCGCCCACCAACTACCAGCAGCATGACGGCTATCGTATGGGAGACACGACCAACACAAAATACAAACCGTATGAACACATTCCGGGGCTTGCTGTAGGAGCATGGTACGATGCCGGTGACTTTGACATCCAGTCCGGCACTGTAATCGGCCTGACCACACAGCTGGCAGAACTTTGGGATGTGCTGCGTCCGGAGCGCGACCAGACATATATTGACCAGCAGACGCAATTCGTTGACATTCATCGTCCGGACGGCCTGCCCGATGTAATCCAGCAGGTTGAGCACGGAGCCCTTAATCTGTGCGCGCAGATTGAGAATATCGGATTCATTGCAGGAGGTATTGTACAGGGCAACATGCACCAGTACCATCATCTGGGCGATGCTGTAAATATTACCGACGGTTACATCTATGACCCGGAACTGGAACCGTATCAGGTTCTTGACAACAAATATTCGGGAACTCTCGATGACCGTTTCGCTTTCACCAACAACGCAGGCAACCCGATGTCAAATGTCAGCGTCTGTGCGGCCCTTGCCCATGCGGCCAAAGTTCTAAAGCCGTATATTCCTGAAACTGCAGCCCGCTGCGAGTTGAACGCTTTGAAGCTTTGGGAGGATATGGATGAATATCAGGAACAGATACAGGCACGTCAGCAAACCCAGCAGAATGGCCAGACAGGCAGAAACGGTCGTGGGTGGAATCAGGACCGGTCGGCTGCTGCCATACAGTTGTGGCTTCTGACAGGCGATGACAAATACAAGGAAATCTTCATGCCAGGCGTCATGCGTCAGATTGAAGCTGCAAGACAGGCTCCACAGGGTGTCGACGACAACCGCACCATGGGCGGTAGCGCAATGCGCGCCCCACGTGTCAACCTTACAACCGCTCTCATGCTTCTACCATACATGGATGACGAATTCAAGGAAAAAATCCGTGAAGTTGTTCCTGTTTTCGTGCAGAACGCTGAAAACGAGGCCAAATCAACTCCTTACGGTGTCCCTGTAGCAGGAGGCACTTGGGGTGGAACAGAACGTGTCATCAGCTGGGCCCAGGACAACTATATGGTATGGCGCTACTTCCCAGACATGATTGACCCGGAACTGGTACTGGCAGGTCTGAACTTCATTTACGGGTGTCACCCGTATTCAAACGTATCGTTCATAACCGCTGTTGGCGTGAACACCAAGAAGGTGGCATACGGCAACAACCGTGCCGACTACACCTTCATACCAGGTGGCATTGTTCCCGGTCTGGTACTTTTGAAGCCTGATTTCCTTGAGCACAAGGATGACTATCCGTTCCTTTGGGGTGAAAACGAATGCTGCACACGTTCCGTACCTTCGTACGTAACCATTTCTATAGGTGCGCAGGAAATTGCAAAGGCTATAAACGACAGATAATGGAACTCACAGAGAAGGAAATCTCGGAAAGACTTGTTGAAACACGTAACCAGCTGCCACAAGATGTGCAGCTGGTTGCCGTTTCAAAAACACATCCAAGCAGCGCGGTACTAGCCGCATACAATGCCGGACAAAGGCTGTTCGGTGAGAACAAGGTTCAGGAAATGACACTCAAGCACAACGAACTGCCTTCCGACATAGAATGGCATTTCATAGGCCATGTACAGAAGAACAAAATCAAGATTATGGCTCCATACGTTAGTGTCAT
>JAKSIQ010000014.1 GCA_024398755.1 Bacteroidaceae bacterium
CCCTATCCTCACCACTCCGCCCGCGATATCCCCATTTTCCCCCGCACGATAGGGAAGGAATCCTGCCTACAGCACCGTTTTTCTCCCTACCCTGCGTACAAGAATACGTTTCCTCGCAGGTTACCCCGCACGATAGGGATGGAATCCTTCCCACAGCACCATTTTTCTCCCTATCCTGCATGGGATACACGCAAAAACGACCAAGCCCTCCTTTGGGGAGGGTTTGGGTGGGGTCTTAAAAGGATTATTCCGATAAAGAGTCGGGTCAGCTTATTTGAAGCTGTCCCAATTGATAATTCGGAGTGAAACGACCAAGCCCTCCTTTGGGGAGGGTTTGGGTGGGGTCTTAAAAGGATTATTCCGATAAAGAGTCGGGTCAGCTTACTTGAAGCTGTCCCAACTCTTTATTGGAATATCATTAATATCGACAGTGCAGAACGCATTGATGAACGAACTGGCCAGACGTGCGTTGGTAATCAACGGAATATTCAGGTCAATAGCCGCACGACGTATCTTGTAGCCGTTTGTAAGTTCATGCTGGGTAAGATCCTTAGGAATGTTCACAACCATGTCAATCTGCTTGTTATGAAGCATTTCCAGAGCCTGCGGCTGCTGTCCTTCCTCGCTTGGCCAATATACGCGTGTATTGGCAACTCCGTTCTCCTCGAGGAACTTTGAAGTGCCGCCGGTAGCGAACAGGTTGTAACCCTTTGACTGGAGCATTCTTGCAGCATCAAGCATAGCAGCCTTCTGCTTTGCAGTTCCGGTTGAAAGAAGGATGTTCTTTTCCGGAATGCGCTGGCCTACAGACAGCATTGACTCAAGTATTGCGTAACGCTGGTCATCGCCCAGACAGCCCACCTCACCGGTAGAAGCCATATCGACACCCAGAACAGGGTCAGCCTTCTGCAGACGGTTGAACGAGAACTGTGAAGCCTTGATACCTACATAGTCTATATCGAACAGACTCTTTTCAGGAGCCTTGACAGGAATGCCGAGCATAATCTTGGTGGCAATCTCAATCAGATTGATCTTGAGCACCTTGCTTACGAACGGGAACGAGCGTGATGCACGCAGGTTGCACTCAATTACCTTGATGTCGTTTTCACGAGCCAGGTACTGGATATTGAACGGACCGCTTATGTGCAGTTCCTTGGCAATCTGACGGCTGATGCGCTTGATACGCTTTACAGTTTCAACATACAGCTTCTGTGGCGGGAACTGGATTGTGGCATCACCTGAGTGCACACCGGCAAACTCAATGTGTTCGCTGATTGCGTATGCTATGATTTCACCGTCCTTTGCAACGGCATCCATTTCAACCTCCTTGGCATTCTCGATGAAACGGCTTACAACTACAGGATGTTCCTTCGAAACGTCGGCTGCAAGCTGCAGGAAACGCTCAAGTTCGTCCTGATTGCTGCATACGTTCATGGCAGCACCTGAAAGCACGTATGAAGGACGTACCAGAACCGGGAATCCTACGCGGTCAATGAACTTGCCTATTTCCTTCATTGATGTAAGCTCGCTCCATTCAGGCTGGTCAACGCCGATGCGGTCAAGCATGGCCGAGAACTTCTCGCGGTCTTCAGCGTTGTCAATATCCTTTGCGCTTGTACCCAGAATTGGAACGTTCTGAGCATCGAGCTTCATGGCCAGGTTGTTAGGAATCTGTCCGCCGGTCGATACAATCACGCCGTAAGGATTCTCCAGGTCTATCACATCCATTACACGCTCGAATGTCAGCTCGTCAAAGAACAGACGGTCTGTAACGTCATAGTCGGTACTTACCGTTTCAGGGTTGCAGTTGATCATTATGTTGCGGTAGCCTTCCTTGCGGATGGTGTTCAGAGCCTGAACGCCGCACCAGTCAAATTCAACTGAAGAACCGATTCTGTACGCACCCGAGCCTATTACAATGATTGATTTGTTGTCATTGTAGAACTCTATATCGTGTGCACAGCCGTTATATGTCAGATACAGATAATTGGCCTTTGCTTCGTATTCACCGCCCAGAGTATCAATCTGCTTGACGAACGGAAGTACACCCAGCTTCTTACGGAGATCTCTTACTGCCAGCTGGCCTGCCTGTGAGCCGAGAGCCTTTTCAGCTCCTGTTGCACGTGCAATCTGGAAATCAGAGAAGCCCATCTTCTTGGCCTTGCGCAGCAGGTCTTCAGACAGTTTGTCAATACCCTTAACCTTATGCAGTTCCTTTGAAACATTGAATATGCCCATCAGACGGTTCAGGAACCACTTGTCAATCTTGGTCAGTTCCCAGACGCGGTCAATGCTGTAACCCTCCTGGAAAGCCTGACTGATGGCAAACAGACGCTTGTCTGTAGGTTCCTTCAGAGCCTTGTCCAGATCGGCAAACTTGACGCTCTTGTTCTCTACAAAACCGTGCATGCCCTGACCTATCATACGGATACCCTTCTGGATAACCTCTTCAAAGCTGCGGCCTATTGACATGACTTCGCCGACAGACTTCATGCTTGAGCCAATCTCGCGGTCAACGCCATGGAATTTTGACAGATCCCAACGGGGAATCTTGGCAACGACGTAGTCAACAGACGGTTCAAAGAAGTTGGTCGTGGTCTTGGTAATGGAATTCTGAAGTTCATACAGATTATAGCCGAGACCCAGCTTGCAGGCTACGAAAGCCAGAGGATATCCTGTAGCCTTCGATGCAAGGGCCGATGAACGGCTCAGACGTGCATTCACCTCAATTACGCGGTAGTCTTCTGACTGCGGGTCAAATGCGAACTGGATGTTGCATTCACCTACAATGCCTACGTGACGGGCAATGCGTATGGTAATCTCTTCAAGTTTCTGCACTTCGTGGCGTGTGAGCGTCTGAGTAGGAGCAACAACTATACTCTCACCGGTATGTATGCCCAGCGGGTCGAAGTTTTCCATTGAGCAGACAATGATTGAGTTGCCGCTCTTGTCGTTCACACACTCAAACTCAATTTCCTTCCAGCCCTTCAGACTCTTCTCAACAAGAATCTGCGGTGAGAATGAGAATGACTTTTCGGCCAGTTTGTTAAGTTCCTCTTCATTGTCGCAGAAGCCTGAGCCCAGACCTCCAAGAGCATATGCGGAACGAATGATTACAGGATATCCCAGTTCAAGAGCAGCTGCGCGTGCATCCTCCATGGATTCAACAGCATGACTCTTGATTGTCTGAACCCCGATTTCATCAAGTCTTTTGATGAACAGTTCGCGGTCTTCGGTATCCATGATGGCCTTAACCTGAGTACCAAGAACCTTGACCTTGTACTTTGCAAGCACGCCACTCTGATCAAGGGCGACGCCACAGTTCAAAGCGGTCTGACCGCCGAATGCCAGCAGAATTGCATCAGGCTTTTCCTTTGCAATGACCTTTTCAACGAAGAAAGGAGTAACCGGATAGAAGTATACGCGGTCAGCAACACCCTCGCTTGTCTGGACGGTTGCAATATTCGGATTTATGAGAATGGTTTCAATGCCTTCCTGTTTCAGGGCCTTGAGAGCCTGTGAACCTGAATAGTCGAATTCGCCTGCCTCACCTATCTTGAGAGCGCCCGAACCGAGAAGAAGTACCTTACTATATTTCTTTGGTGCCATGTCAGTGTGCTTAGAGTTTTGAAACGAAATCATTGTAAATGAACTCAGTGTCTGTAGGAATGCTTTCAGATTCCGAATGGAACATGACTCCTACAAAAGGCTTGCGGGTATTGAAGATACCTTCAATTGAACCGTCGTTCAGATTCTTCAGGTACACCTTCCAGTGACCGACTACAGATTCTTCACGAATTGCATAATTGTGATTCTGGCAGGTAATGTAGCAATGGTCAGTACCCTCCATGATAACAGGCTGGTTCTGTGTATGGTGACCGAACTTGAGCTTATAGGTATCCATACCTCCTGCAAGACCGAGAAGCAGACATCCCATACCTATGCCGAGCACAGGTTTGTCCTGTGTCAGAGCAAATGACTGGAGCCTTGAAACAACCTCGCTGCAGTAGCTCGGGTTGCCCGGACCGTCAGAAATGACCAGACCGTCATATTCCATACCGCTGTAGTCATAGTTCCAGGGTACACGTATAATCTCAACATCGTAATCGGCCAGACAGCGTATCATGCTTGCCTTGACACCGCAGTCAACAAGAACTATACGCTTCTTTGCGCCTTCGTTGTACTTGATGACCTTCTTGCATGAAACCTGAGGAAGCAGGTTCGTAAACTCGTACTCTGCCGGTTTGTCCTGCTCCGGAAGAAGAATTCTTGCGGACATGCTGCCATGTTCGCGAATATGCTTGGTCAGTTCACGTGTGTCAACACCCGAAATGCCAATCACCTTTTCTCTCTTCATCCATGATTCCAAAGACTCTTTCGCATTCCAGTGACTGTAAAAAGTACTGAAATCGCTGACAATGAGTGCGCGTACCTGGATATGCTCGCTTTCCGCATTGGTAACCAGCCCCATTTCATCGAGATCCATGGGTTGAACTCCGTAATTGCCTATGACGGGATACGTCATGACAAGCAACTGTCCGCGTGATGCGGGATCTGTCATAATCTCCGGATAGCCGGACATGGCAGTGTTGAACACAAGTTCTCCACTGACAGGCTTCGCATAGCCGAATGCTTCACCCTTGAATGAGGTGCCGTCGGCAAGGATAAGTGATACAGTCATTATTTATAGAATTTTTCGTAGTAATCAATAAATGCCTTGTTTACAAGAAGTGTGCCGCCAAGTGTCGGGAAGTTTCCGCTGAAATACCAGTCGCCCGGAGTATTCGGACAGGCGGTATGCAGTCCTTCAAGAGTCTGATAGACAATCTTGACCTCAGCCTTGACCTCTGGAGGAGTAAGCATTTCGCTTATCTTGTCTGAAATCTCCTGTTCTGTGAACGGAGCGTATATCTCCTTGACGCAGTTGACTCGCTCTTCAGGAGCTTTTGTCAGCTGTTCGCGGCACTTGCAGTAAACATCGGTCACAATATTCCACATGCCGCGTTCCTCAAGAAGCGCTAACGCGGCCTTAAACGCGATGAAATGGTCCATTGTTGACATGTCAATGCCGTAATAGTCAGGATAACGTACCTGAGGTGATGAGCTGACTATGACAATGCGTTTCGGATCAAGACGGTCCAGAATTCTGAGAATCTGTTCGCGCAGTGTTGTACCGCGTACAATGCTGTCATCAATGACAACCAGATTGTCAACTCCAGGTTCCACCACACCGTATGTAATGTCATAAACATGGGCGGCAAGAGCGTTGCGTGCCTCGCCGGCTGTTATGAATGTACGCAGTTTTATATCCTTCCACGCAATCTTCTCATTGCGGACCCTGCGTGAAAGAATCTTTTCAATATCCTCTTTGGAGGCATTATTGCCCAAAGCAAGCAGCTGCTGCATCTTCTCCTGATTCAGACGCTCCTCGAAACCCTGAACCAGACCATAGTGCGCAACTTCGGCCGTATTCGGAATGAACGAAAATACAGTATGGTCAATGTCACCTTCCACCGCTTTGAGAACAGGTTCCACAAGTTCTTTTCCAAGTTCCTTGCGTGCCTGGTAAATGTCAACATCGTTGCCACGGCTGAAATACACATATTCGAACGAGCATGACTGGTTATCCTTCTTTTCAATAATCTGAACCAGCCTCATCTCGCCCTTCTGGTTTATGACCAGAGCCTGACCCGGTTCAAGTTCATGCACCTGATCAGCCTTGACATTCAGGCCGGTCTGTATTGCAGGACGTTCCGATGCCACAGTAATAACTTCGTCATCTGCATACCAGAAAGCAGTGCGTATTCCCCACGGATCACGTATCACGAACGATTCTCCACTGCCGGTAATGCCACCGACCACATATCCGCCGTCCCATATCGGGGCCGATGTACGCAGAACGTTGGCAATATCCATATTTTCTTCGATGAAACGTGTAATTTCAACTCCTTCAAGCTTTCTGTCATTTTTGGCCTGATGGTAAACGCGCTCAACTTCACGGTCCAGACGGTGTCCTATCTGCTCCAGCATGAAATAAGTCGATGCATTGTTTCTTGGATGCTGGCCATTGGAAACTATCTCATTGAAAACCTCGTTGTTATTGGTAATGGTAAAGTTGCCGCAGATGGCAAGGTTCTTTGCACGCCAATTGTTTCGGCGCAGAAGCGGATGAATCTCAGAAACGCTCTTTGTACCGCCTGACGAATACTTCAGATGTCCAAGATAAAGTTCTCCAAGGAACGGCAGATTCCTGGAAACGAACTCGTCATTGGCAAGTTCTTCTTTGGAATATGAAGCCATATCCTTCTGAATGTTCTGAAATATCTCCGAAATGGCTCCGGCGCCAAGAGTTCTGTCGCGGAACATATAGTCCTCGCCGGGGATGGCCTTCAATTTTACGCAGGCAAGTCCCGCTCCTTCCTGACCGCGGTTTTTCTGTTTTTCCATCATCAGGTACAGGCGGTTCAGACCATATTGGAAATCGCCATACTTACGGCGGTAATGCGATACAGGCTTCAGAAGTCTGACCATCACCATGCCACATTCATGATTCAAAGGTTCCATTTACTATTTATTATTTTTCAGAACAGTCTTTCCAAAAAAAGAAAAAGGGAGAATATGCTTAAACACTTCTCCCTTTCACAAAACAAAACAGTTGCAGACACTGCCTCCGCCCGTATGTTTATGCCTGAGTGAACAAGTCATCATATCTCTCTTATTTTTCATGCCGCAAAGATACAGTTTTTTGACGGATGATAGTTTAGCTGAAACAAGAAATTATCAATAATTAAGAAAAAATTGGATTACAGTATATTCCAAGGAATATATCACGCAAAACACCCATGTCTGATCCGGTACACTCCTCAAGTCTGTCCATATTGGCACAGAACGCATCGTATTCGTCCGGAGTATAGTGTGAGGCATATTCATTCTTTCCGGACCTGATGTCTGCGGCAATATAAGCATTCGGAAACAGCCTGTAAGATCCGCATATGCGCCGGTCAATCAGATTGGCCACACTGCGGTGGAACTGAGTGTCAGGTACATCGGCAAAACTTTCAAGATCATGAGCCGTTACCGGTTCGCACACGCAGAAATGCACTCGGCCCTTGTTCTGTGTCATTCCGGTAAGAATGCTGTTCAAATCTTCTCCCGGCTTCTTGACATACTGCTCTCCGTTGCGGACCGCATACAGTTCCTTTGCCTTCAATACATCGCATGGCTCCCATTCATACGACACCGATATGGGCACGATGTTCAGATCGGCAAGATTGCTGACGCGGTCGCCACGGCCGCTCATTCCGAACATCTTGATGATACCCTGGTCAGTACGGTCAATGCCGTCCTTGGTGCGACCGTTACGCTGTGCAATCCATACCGACTCATTCCTTCCGGTAATAACGTGCCTTATGTAGTCCGACAGATGAAGCGTGCTGTTATAGAACTCACGCGGAGTGCCACCCCTTTCCACACGGAACATTCTGTTGCTTTTACCTATATCTATAAGAAGTTGCCCCTGCATCAGGTTGGCACCGAATGTAATCTGCGCCGTCTTGTTCAGATAAGGATACAACGCATACATGAGAATACACGAATCCAGCACAATATCCCTGTGGTTGCTCACATAAAGATAGCTCTTTTCAGGATCCAGTTTGTCCGCACCTTCAATAGTGAACTCAGTAATGGTTTCATCTATGATACGCCGGTTGACTCTGGCCATGACGTTATACTGGAAATCGAATATGCTCCTGAACGAACATATCATTTCACGGGCCTCATCGACCGACAGTTCAGGAAACACGAACTGCGCCAGGAACGGGAATGACCTGTCGGCGGCAATACGCTTCATTGCAGCCGGTATCTCATCGTCACGGTACGGACGGATATCTTCAAATCTGGAATCGTCTGACATATTTCACTTTCGCTGGTCAATGAATTTGACTGGTTTACGCCCCGTCGGCGGATAATTTACAGTCTGTATTTCGGCTACCGGGCATACCTCAATCTCAGGTGCCACCCTTATTCTTGAACGGAAACTGTCTTTCAGTTCCTTTACAACATCAAAGTCAGGCTGCCCCTTCAATCCCACTTTGACAAGAACATCGTCAGTTCCTGCCGCGCTGTTGCGCACAATGACCACATAATTTTCAACGTAACCGGTATTGTCAAGAACATCATAAATTGCCGGTGGATACAGAGTGGTACCCTTCAGCTTAATCATGTTGTTCTTACGTCCCAATAGCGGAGACAGACGGTAGGACCAGCGTCCGCATCGGCACTGCTCCACATGCTTGCAGGCAATGTCACCGGTGCGGAACCTGAGCAGCGGCATACCTTCAACGCCAAGAGTCGTGACAACCACCTCGCCCGGCTGACCGTCGGCCACAGGCATTCCGTCTTCACCGATAATCTCCACGATGATAAGTTCCGGATGCACATGACCGCCCATTCCATACTCGCATTCGCTGAACGTGGCACCCATTTCGGTCGATGAATACGTGGCATACAGCTTCACTTCCGGCCAGCGTTCATGAATCTGCCGACCCAGCAGATTCAGTTCGAACTGCTGGTCTCTGAGTCCCTCACCAATGCCTATTATCCTTCTTATACTGCTGGAATGGTAATCAATGCCATGGGCATCGGCATAATCAATGAGTTTAAGTATGAATGAAGGCACGCACATTATTGCGTCCGGATGAAAACGGCGTATCGTGTCCCACTGCAGTTCCGGAATGCCGTTACCAACGCGTATCACACCGGCGCCCATCTCCCTTAGCCCGAGAAAATATGCCATGCCCGCCATGAAGCGCTTGTCAAGCGTAGTCATAAGCTGCAGTACGCTTTCATCGGTCAGTCCTGCACACTGGAATGACTTTTTCTCATTGTAAGCCAGGCGCTGAAGATCCTTCTCGGTACATCCGAACAGCACCGGGTCTCCAAGCGTACCGGAAGTGGTGATGTAATCAATGATTTTCTTTCTGGGAACGCAGCAGAAATCATCGTTGTAAAGCTGAAGATCCTTCTTTTCGGTAAAGGGTATTCTTGTAAGATCCTCCAGATGGACTATTCTGTCAATGTTGATGCCATAGCTGTCAAACAGACGACGATAATACGGAGAATTCTCCTTCAGATAAGCCAGATGGCCGTGAAGCAGATTCTCCTGGAATTTCTTAATCCTTTCCGGACTTTCAAACTCTATATCCTTGTTCATGTCTGTACAAATATAAGTCATTTGATGCCAAGTTCGGCAAGCCAGTCAAGAAAAGCGTATTTCCAGCGCCTTGACTCTTCCGAACCATATATTTCGCTCACACCGAAACCGTGCAGGCCTTTTTCATACTGGATATACCTGTGCCTTATGCCTTTTGCCGTAAGCGCACTGTCCAACAATACGGAATTGTGCCAGTCCACGACAGGGTCATCCTTGCAGTTTACAAGAAATACCGGCGGACAACCTTCGGGAATATTGTCTTCAAGCGACATCATGCGACGCAGTTTTACGCGGTTTTTGCCCCATTCTCCCAGAAGACCGCGTCGCGAGCGTTTGTGAACATACGGTTTTTCCATGGTGACAACCGGATAGATTGAAACAATGAAATCGGGCCTCAACGAAACAGTCGGACTATCCTGCGGAAGACTGGTGAAATCCATCGAATAGTAACATCCGGAACTCATGACCAGATGACCGCCTGCCGAAAAGCCCATAACCCCCAATTTGTCCGGATTGATGCCGTACTCATCGGCGTTTTCACGGAGCAGGCGTATGGCCCTCTGCAAATCGCACAGCATATCAGGATGACGGTTTCCGCGCGCCACATAACGGTAGTGTGTAAAATATGCGCCAAACCCGGCAGTCCTGTACTGCAGAAGAAACGCATTGATGCCCTGTTTCTGAAGCCACTCGGCAACTTCAATGCCCTCACCCTTTACGTCCAGCCAGCAGTAGCTGCCACCGGGGCACACTATGACCGACGGAGCCTCATGGCTGTTCTCCGTCAGATATGGCGTGAACATGACTTCTGAAGCCCGTTTGTCAGAGTCGGCCCATGGCGTAACAGTCAGTTCTGAGGGCCTGATGACCAGTGCGGTAAACAGCAGCAGTGAGGAAAACATCAACCCTGAAGCATTTTTTCAACCTCGGCCCTGTCCATCTGGCGGTAACGGTGCTGAAGGTCTGCGTTGAAATCAACCTGAAAATACTCCTCGTCATAGAACGACAGTTTGGAGTTCGTGTCAGGATTACATTCAACGTATGTTATTGCACTCATTTCCAAGCCCTTAGCCTGGCATATCTGTTCTGCCAGCTTCTGTCCGGCGTATGTGACCGATGTACCGGGATTGTCCTGGTACAGTTCCGTCACAATGACAAACACCTTCCCGCACGAGCGGCGTATTTTCAGTCCGCAGGTTGAGGGCATATCCCACTCGCCTTTGAAACTGAAGATTTCATCGTAATATTCAGGAGATACTTTCATATTCAGAATCAGTTTTGCTACTTGTCACTTCTTAATGTTCCTGACCACATCCCTGCCGAACGACTTGTTGGCAAGCTTTCTGTCACGCGGACGGTATGTGCCCTCCTCCATTTCGCGCAGAGCCACATTGCAGAACAGACGGAACATCTTCTGCTCCTGACTCTCATCCTTGTAGAAGTTCTTCCATGCGTACTCGTATATGTCCTGAAGTTCGTCTGGAGTCATCTTCTTTGGCTGGAACACCACCTGACCGGCATTGTAATGGTTCCAGTCAAAGTCAAATATGCGGCCCTGACGCAGCAGGTCGTCATAAACCTTGGTGTGCGGGAACGGAGTCAGCACGGTGAATTCGGCCAGATCAAGGTCAATCTCGCCAAGGAAGTCAATCAGACGCTTGCAGTCATCGGCGGTCTGGTTGTCAAGACCCAGCAGAATGGTGCCCTCGACCCCGATTCCGTAATCGTGATAACGCTTGACACGCTCCCTTATGTAGTCCGATGTATCATAAACTGCCTGATACACATACCATGCGCCTGCCTTGGCAGCCAGATCCAGCACTTCGGGATCATCTTCAATGGTATGGCTTATCCACTTCTTCTTCAAAGGAGCTATGGCGCGGAACAGTTCCTTCTCCCACTCCTTGTTCTGTGCAAGTGAATTGTCCACGATAAAAAGGCGGTTATTCTCAATTCCGGCCATATCCTCGACCACCTTGTCTATAGGACGCGGACGGAAGCATCGGCCACCCAGATATGAAACGGCGCACGGATAGCAGCTGAAACGGCAACCGCGGCTGGCGTGGAACAGATCGACCATCTGCACACCCTTGTGATTGTACAGTTCGCGCTTGTACAGGTCACGACGGCATGGTCCGACCGATTCAATGGGAGGCATATTGCCCATAAAGTTGTACAGTTTCTTCAGTTCACCGCGGGTCCAGTCAAGCATGACCTGCTCCATGCGGCCTTCCGATTCACCCAGGAACACGCTGTCAACGTGATTCACCATCTCTTCGGCATGCAGCATGGTTGAAATGCCACCGGCAAAAACCAGCTTGCCGCGCTTGTGATATTCGTCGGCAATCTCCCAGCCGCGCTTAACCTGGGTGGATAGCATCATTGACAGAGCCACACCATCACATTCCTCTTCAAAATCAATGGTTTCAACGTTTTCATCGGTGAAAGACACCTCAACCCAGTCGGGAAGAGTGGCTGCAAATGCAACCGGTCCGTGAGGCGGAAGATTGAAGGTAGTCTGACCTTTCAGTTTCTGCCACTTCGGATAGATAAGTTTCAGTTTGAAATTCATAACTCTCTTATTTTATTTGTTTTATATCGTCAACAATAGAATTTTCTCCAAGTATGGCCTGTACAGTTTCAATGGCCGTCATAGGAACGCCGCCTATTCCGTGCATATTGACATTCTGACCTGTAAGAAACAGATTTCCCACCTTGGTACGTACAGGAATCTGAGAAAGCATCAGATTGTCACAATCTTTGGAATAACCGAATGCACCGGCATTTTTCGTGCCATACCAGTCACGGAAAGTCAACGGGCTGGCTGCAAAAATATCAGCAGCCATATTCCTCAATCCCGGAAAACGTTTTTCAACAAGTTCAAGAACACTATCGGTACGTTTCTTCTTCCATGATTCGTACTCGTGCCCACGATGACCGCTGACTGTATTCTCCCATTGCCTTACCTCATCAAAGTCCATAAGACAGAATACCGTAAGGTGAGAACCGGAAAAGAAACAGTTTGCCGTATGAGGCCAGTTGCCGTCACGTCTCCATACATTGGAACAGCTGTCGGTAACCGATACCGGATATGCCGGAGCCTTGAATGCACCCGGTTTCAGCCTTACAAACACCTTGAAGGCCGATGCCGTTTCCGGTATGCTCTGCAGCCTGCTTGTGAAACCCGCATTGAAAGCCCTGCCTTCAGTACGCTCCAGCAGAGACAGCGGATGTATGGCTGAAATGTAGTTGTCTGCAGTATATTCACGTCCTTGACAGTCGGTTACACTCGTCACCATCTTGTCACATACCGTGACCTTGGCTACCTGACGGCGTGTCAGCACCTGACCGCCACCCTGCTCTATGACACGCTTCAAAGCATCGGCCAGATATCCCGACCCGCTGCCGAACCGACACGGATCGCCGATGAAAAGGGCCGATATCATGATATGCAGATAGGCCGGAGTATGCCCGGCAACGCCTGCATACAGAGTATTCGGGAAAGCCAGCAGCGACTGGAGTTCAGCATCTGAAACATATTTGGCAATAAACCTGTCGGCAGGCATGAGAAACTCTTCGCTGTGAGCCTGATATCCGCTTTCCAGATAAAACAGCTTCTCCTCGTGCGAAAGACGTATTACCGCATCCATGTAACGTTTCAGGCCGTCAGCCTGCTCTGGGAACAGTCCGCACAGATAATCGGTGAACGCACCGTATCCCGCCGGCAGATTGTACGTGTGTCCGCTGTCAGCAAACGTGACGCTTGAAACTATTTCGGAACGGACAATATCAAGACTGTCCGTTATGCCAAGGTACGTACATAAGCGGTTCAAGGTGCCACCCGGGCCGAAACCACCTGCCACATGCATGCCGGTTTCATACATTTCACCGTTACGCACAAAATTCTGAAGACCGCCGCCTATGGTGGGATTCTTTTCGAGCACAGTCACCCTGACGCCCTGCTTTGACAGCAGAGCACCGGCAAAAAGACCGCCCAGTCCGGCACCTATAATCAGCGTATCCATCGGCTTTTCAGTTCAAATTTCAAATTGTCAGGCTTACCTGCCACCGATGAAGCCAGAAGCAGTGTCTCTTCATCGGCCACATAGCCCGTAACCTCTATTTCGGGATTCAGAACAGCCGTCAGCAGGCTCTGTTCGCCCTGACCGCATTCATCGACCTCTATCCTTGATTCGCCATTTACCGCATGACACACCTGCATGCCGTCAAGATTGCGCATGCAACTGCGGTATATGTCAGAACCCTTGTACATGTACTGGTGACGTATGTACTGTTTCCAGTAATCAGCACTCTCGCACTCACGGCACATCTGTGCGTACCAGTCAATGTAGAATTTGTGGAAGGCTTTTGTACGTTCACGCGCATCGCTGCCCCAGCCCATATCGTCCGAAGCAATGCGGCGGCCCACCTTCACGGTGATATGTCCGGGACGCAGCATGAAATCGGTCTTGGGCAGAACATGGCCCACGCCGTGAAGGCATACCGGCACTATGTCCAGACCCAGTTCTTGCGCCATATGGAAAGCGCCCTTATGGAAACGCATTATACGGCAGTCTTCGGAACGTGTACCTTCGGGGAACACCACAATGGAATAGCCGCGCTCCACCAGACTGCGCAGCTGCGGCATGAAACGGTCAACACCTTCGGCTGCCGGAACGAATTCCGCACGACGTATCAGTGCACCGTATATAGGATTGCGCCATACCCAGTCATTGGTAATAACCACCATTTTGGGGCTGAGCATGAGCAGGCACATGAGATCAAGATGTGACTGATGGTTGCTGATAACTACCGCCGGCTTTTCAAATGTCTCGCCAACGCTGTTGTCAAGCGTGAATCCAACTGCGGGAACACGGCGTATCACAAGATTGGCAAAACGGTACAGCACACCATGCAGCCAGCGCTCCTTGCGTCCGGTCCTGCCTCCAATGAACATTACCAGAGCCACAGGTGTTACTATCAGCACCGAAACAGCCAGGAAGCCGAATGCGAATGCCGAACGTCCAAGACGCGCCAGCGTTACAGGCATACGTCGCAGACTGCCCTTCTTCATTGTCAGCCATCCGAACAGCCACTGAGGCAGGTAATGCGCCATAACCACCACTACAAGCATTCCTATCATTGTAATCACAGCCAAAGAACGCATGGCCGGATGCTTTGACAGAATCAGGGTTCCAATGCCTATAAACATGATTACAGCCGACAATATGACGCTGCGACGGCGGTCATCAAGCGTTCTTACACCGTATGCATATTCGTGCATCAGACCTTCGGTAATGAAAATGGTATAGTCGTCTCCCTGACCGAAAATGAATGTTGCCAGAATAATGCTCACAATATTGAACTGTATGCCCAGAATATTCATCAGGCAAAGTATCCATATCCAGCCCACCGTCAGCGGCAGGAACGACAGCAACGCCAGTTCCAGGCTGCCGAATGAAATCCACAGGAACGCGAACACCACAAATCCGCACATGAACAGCACCATGTTGAAGTCATGCGACAGAGACTCCACAAGTGCCGCCATGACATCGCTCATGCTTTCCGCTATAAGGTCGTCACGTGTCAGAAGCTGCGGTTGCGTACCCACCGCCTTCATGAATGGATCGAAGGCCGATGCCGTAAATCCGTATTCACGGCTCTTTTCCGCCAGTTCACTGACAACATCACTGTGCGCATTCCAGAACTCCGACCATCGGGCGGTACTGTCAGGCAGCAAAGATGCCAGAACAGACAGACGGCTCACCGATTCCGTGTCAACACTGCCGGAAAGCAGTTCCAGATCGTCCCTCTGCTGGGCCGTCATGTAGTTTATGTGATTCAGATTGGTATCAAAGCCAGCCGTTCCACCCCAAATGAGCATGACAATGGAAACCGCAACCACAGCACGTGAAATCCACCGTCCGGTAACATCGGTCTTCATGGCAGCCTTTTCCTTTCCTGTGACCGATGCCTCCGCCTTGCGCGGTCTGACAAACACAGGCAGGAACACCAGAGTGAACAGTATGGTACCAACCAGCATGAAAGACCCGAACAGAGCCAGGTCATGCATAGCCTTTGCCTTCAGGAAAACAAGACACAGGAAAGCGCTGACAGTGGTAATGTTGCCCACAAGCAGCGGACTGACCATCTCCTTGAGAGTACGGCGGTTATCGCCGGTATCGCGCAGCGAATGCAGGAAATGAAGCGGATAGTTGGCGGCTATGCCCACAATGATCGAGCCCAACCCTATCACAATTATGGAAATGCTGTCTTTGAACGTACCTATTACGCCAAGCGAGAACGCCGCCCCGAACAGCAGCGTGAAGGCAATCCAAGCCATATCGCTCAGACGTCTGAACGAGAACCACAGCACCAGGAAAATGCCTACCACAGCAAGCAGTACAGCCACAATGCTGTCAGTCTTTATGCGGTTTGCGTTCGATACGGCAATAACCGGTGCGCCGACCGCCGAAATGCTGACTCCGGTACCGGCCGATGCCTCATCGGCCACAGCCTCTACCAGTTTCATGAGAACGGCATTGCGGTTCGATTCGCTCTGACCGAACGGAGAGTCAAAGAACAGGAAGCCCACAGGTAGGGTTGAATGCATGATGTGGCCGTCTTCCATACGGTAGCCGCCGTTGCCACCCGCATCGGCCAGCCTGAGAAGTATCGGCGAGAACAGGTTCAGCGGGTCATACGGTATTGTATTCTGCGTAAAACTGCCGCTCATCATCTGCAGAGAACGGCGGTCGGCCTCAAGCTGCCGGTCCACATAACCCGGCAATGCCAGCAGCGAATCCATTCTTTCGTAATCAGCCACAGAAAGGAAACTGGCATAATGCTCCTGCACAAACTGAATCATGTCAAGCGCCATGCTCTCATCGGCCACGGCGCTCATGTCGGGCACCATTTCCAGAGTGTCGAAATCGTACCACAGTTCCTCAAAACGGTCCATGACACTGATAACGTCATCGGTACCGTCAGATTCGCCTGAATATCTGAAAATTACGGCAATCTGATTCTGCTCCGACAACGACTCCATGAATTCCGTCTGACGGCTGTCATTCACATCGACAGGCAGGAAACGTGCTATGTCCTCCTCGTATTGCATACGGCAGATGGAAACGGCACACAGCAGCAACATGGCGACAACAGCCGTCACTGCAAGCCACCGGCGGCCCACAAGCCAGTCATACAACTTCAGGAAACACTTTACCATCAATACACTATTTTCGTCTTGCCATTCTCCATAAACCCATCGGCAGTCCCACAAACAGTGCTCCGAAACAAAGCACCGTATTCAGCACGCTTATTCTGAAAAAGTCACGGAACGGACGGAAATGCGAAACCCTCTCACCTTCGGGTGCATACCACACCCTGACCGGTTTGCCGTTCATCTTCACGCCGTGCCATGCGGCAAATACCATAAGTTCCAGTTCCGATTCGTACCTCGATGTCACCAGTCCCAGTCCGTACAGCCTGTCAAGCGGATAAATCCGGAAACCAGACTGCGTGTCAGCCAGCACCTGTCCGGTCTGCAGATGGAACCAGAAATTCGAAAAACGGTTGGCCGCAGTATTCTCACGCGGCATGTTCTCGCTTGTCAGATTGCGCAGACCTATAATGAAGTCACCGGGATACGCATTCGAAGTCTGCATGAGCAGAGGTATGTCCTCGGGATAATGCTGGCCGTCAGCATCAATTGTCACGGCATGTGTGAAACCATCGGCCACTGCCTGCCTGAAACCTGTTTTCAAAGCGCGGCCCTTGCCTTTGTTCTTGTTGTGTTTCAACACTTTAACACCCAAACCTTCAAGTGTTGCCAGAGTGTTGTCCGTACTGCCGTCATCGACCACATAAACGCTGGAACACACGTCCAGAGCGCGACGGGCCACGTCGGCAACCGTTCCGCCGTTGTTGTATGTGGGTATTATGACGCAGTATCTGTTCATCAAAAAGCCTCCTTTTCAAGTACAAGCGACATTTTCGCAAACTGGCGGGAACTGTCATCGGCCCCCTCAATACGGGCCTGGACTTTGACCTGACCGTTCTCCTGTTCCAGTTTTGTGACAACAACGGCAATGCGTGCGTCAGTTAGCGGTGACACAATGCTGACAAACTTCACATTCCTTATGGAACGGGTGTACAACCGGCACTCCATGGTGTATGACAGCAGTTCCTGAACCATCTGGACCAGGCACACGCCGGGAGTCACAGGATGTCCCGGAAAATGAACTCCGTATATGTAATGGTCAGCATTCAGTTCTATAACGTATCGCTGCCCGTCAACGGAAACAAGCCTGAAGAAATCACCACTCAGCTTCATAATTGCCGTTCAGCTGTACATTCTCTATCTCTATGACGGTACTCCCACCGCCAACCTCTTCCATTTCAATCTTCTCCAGCAGACCGGTTTCGGAACTGAAGCTCAGTACCATGTGCTGGAACATCTTCTTCATGTCACGGCGCACAGGAACCATGGTGGCCACCCACAGACCTTCGGCATCGGCCATGCTCACCTTGAACATGCGGCTGTCATTGAGGCACTGGCCCGACATGCAGCCCATTATGACACCTGCAATGCCCTGGAACATGCGGCTGCGGTCAGCCTGCATCTCACTGCCGTCAACGGTTACGGTCTCGCCGTCCACGTCCAGAGAATACGCAAAAGGTTCCGTATAAGCCCATTTCAGCTTTGACGGCTGAATGTAGAGCATGCGTCCCTTTGAGACCTGGTCGCCCTCCATGAGCGGCACCCGCCTGATCTGCCTGAAGTCGCACTTCATTGACCTGATTTCGCTGCACGCGCCTATTATGGCCTCAATGCGGGCGTCCGACGGACTTTCCGTTCCGCCTGCACGAAGCGTCCCGCAAGTGAGCAGCAGTCCCGCCGCCAGTATCGCAAATGTCTTCTTCATTTCAAAACCGTTTTTCATCTGCTTATGAACGCCGCACCGACCAGAATCAGCCCTATGCCTATCCATCGGCCCGGCGGTATCTGTTCTCCCAGAAACAGCATAGCCCCTATCATGCCGAACACAAAGCTCAGGCAGCTTAAAGGATAAGCAATGCTGAACGGGAAGTTCTTTATTATGTAAAGCCACAGCACAGTGGCACCTCCCATCGTCACGCCGCAGCCCAGCCACCACCAGTTGGTTGCCTCCCTGCCAATGAAACGCCAGAAGCCCTGATACGGGCTCATATTGTTCATGGCGAACTTCAGCATAAGCTGTCCGGCAGCCAGTAAAATGCTTTGCAGCAACGAGAAAGGTATTATTTTCCACATACGGCTTCAAGTACTGTAAATGAATAGTGGCGGCCTTCCACAACATTGACCAGAAGAATGCTGCGGCACGGAACAGCGCCATTGCCGGCATTCATGACCGATGGTATTCTGCCCGCCTTCAGACAGCATGCCGCAGTGTAGAACCCTATGGCCGACGACGAAAAGTTCACGCCGAACAACGGCTTGTAACTGCACTGTGGAACATCACTGCCCAGGAACGAATACCATGAATCGTTCTCCGGATTGCCGCTGCGGCCTGTAATTATGGCATCGACGCTGATCTTTGACATGACATCGGCCAGTTCCTGCGCCGTAGGCATGTTCATTATCTGAACCGATTTGAGCGTACACATTGCCGGTTTGCCGCTGTCAGCCTCAAGAAGTGCCGACACTGCCGCCTCACTGCATATTTCGCCGTTCTTCACATGGCCGGCCTTGCTTACAAAACCGGAAAATACAGGCGACATCTCGTCATGGGCGCCCACCAGAGCATTCCTGATCTTTCCAAGACGGAACTGCAGCCACGCGTCATATAGGGCGCTGTCAAACGAAAGCCCCTTCTGCGAGTATGTGGAGTTGTAACCGTGGCTCTTTGTGTTGATTCCTATGAGTGACGATGCCGTATTGTGCGTGGACTGCATGAACTGAGTAGGCTTGAGCATCTGCTCGCCCTCGCGCACCAGTGCATCCAGGAAGAGTTCCGTGTTCTCAATGCTGCCGAATCCGGTACCCGTAACAATTGCATCGGGATTCTGTATCCCACCCTCGTTCAAAGCCGACAGCGAAGTGGCCAGAGCACGCTTCAGCAGTTTGCCAAGACGTCTTGCCTCACCGGCCGATATGAACTGCTTGAAGTCGGGGTCGATGGCGCGTACAAAGTCGCCGGTATATGTCAAAGGCGTTTCCATCCACTCCTCACACAAAGGCTGCTGAATGGAAATCTGCTTTACAGACAATATGTCAATTGTTTGATACATTGCTTATTACCAGTGATGAGTCATTACCTCCAAAACCGAATGAATTGCATAACACATGCTTGAGTTCACGGTCAGGAGCAAGTTTCATATTGGGCACTATCACGCCCTCATCGGCCTGCTCGAAAGCGTAATTCACAGGGGTGAATCCGTTCTGCAGAGCCAGAATGCATATCACAGCCTCTATCGAACCCGATGCGCTTGTAGTATGCCCCGTAAGTGACTTGGTCGATGATACCTGAGGCATGACATCGCCAAAGACACGTTTCATGGCCTGGCTCTCACTGAGGTCGTTGTTAGGTGTTCCGGTACCGTGCGCATTGATATAGTCAATGTCTGACGGCTTCAGACCTGCATTGTCAAGCGCCTTCATCATGGCCAGATACGCCCCCTCACCGTCAGGCGACGAAGCGGTCTGATGGAAAGCGTCGCAGGCATTACCGTATCCTGACAGCATGGCAACAGGCTTCACACCGCGCTTTGCAGCCGATTCAGCCGACTCAAGCACCACAAAAGCAGCCCCCTCGCCCAGATTCAGGCCGGCTCTCCCGGCATCGAACGGACGGCATTGCCCGTGATCCAGAATCATCAGCGAATTGAATCCGTTCAGATGGAACTTTGTAATGCACTCGCTGCCGCCGGCCACCACGACATCGGCCTCACCAAGACGAATCATGTCGGCAGCCAGTTCAATGGCGTTTGCGGCCGATGAACATGCCGTCGATATGGTCGTTATGAACTTGAAGCGCCCGAAACGGTCGGCAATCATCTCGGAACATGAACCGCAGTCATGTGTGCCTATGTATGCGTTGCGGCTGTCATTGTCTATGAAGTCCAGATAATACTGCTCGCTCTTGTCCATGCCGCCCACCGTGGTCCCGTCAACGAATCCCACATGTGGCAGATCGTCCTTTTCCAGACAAGCCTGACCAAGAGCTTCATGCATGGCCATCATGCCCATCAGGGCCGTACGGGTTGTAGGAGTACCCGGAGCAATGCCCATGGCACGCTCCATCTCGGTGTCGGACATCTTCACCTCGCCCACAGGAAACTCTGTATGGCCGGTTTTCAGGTATTTGAGCGGCCCCACTCCGGTACGACCGGCCAGAAGCGACTCCAACACCTGTCCCTTGTCATTTCCTATGGCACAGACAATGCCACAGCCCGTTATCAGCACCTGTCCAGCCTTCATATCACTTGGTACGGTTCTTCTGAATGTAGTCGGCCATCACGTTGACTGACTTGAAAATCTCCTTTCCTTTTGCAGGATCCTGCAGCTTGATGCCGTAGTTCTTCTCCATAAGGACAATCAGTTCCAGAGCATCAATCGAATCCAGTCCGAGACCTTCGCCGAACAGAGGAGCATCATTGTCAATGTCTGACGGCTGTACATCTTCCAGGTTGAGAACTTCAATAATTTCCTGCTTGAGTTTGAGAATCATTTCTTCCATAGTGGTTCAAATATTTGTTTTGTTCAATATAGTCTTAATCTTATCTTCAAGTCCTTCAACATCGTCCTTCCCTATCAGGGTGAAGAATGATTTGAAGTCATCATTACCCGTGCTGTCAACCCAGCCGGCAAGAACGCTTTCAGTCCTGTCATCGGCAAAGGCACACGAAAGATGGAAAGCCATCTGCGCCGCATCGGCCCCTTCAACAACGTAAAAAGACGTCTCGCCACGGTAGTGGTTACGTATGGCAATCTCGCCGGTCACAATGTTCGGAAGCGTATATACGAACAGTGCAGGACTGGGATAGTAGTTGTCAATATCCTGAATGGTTTCCTGATAGTTTTTGTCGGCGCAGAGCGATGCCGTAGTGCCGAATAGTACTATCGCGCGATTCGATATATACTCTTCGCTGCCACATCTTCTTTCACTTAACTGTTTCAGCAGCAGTTCACTGGCCACAAAACCCACCTTGCTCAAGGTATCCATCTTGAAGAATTTGGGCCAGTCGGCAATATGAGCCCGGTACAACTCTGCAAGCATGGCATTTCCGCTGGATTCATGCTCCAGAACACGTCCGCTGACCACTGCGCGGTCACTTTCAAGTATTACATAATCGAGCTGTCCCATCACCATTTGCCATTAAGTCTGTACAACAGTGCGGCATTGCAGCCGCCGAATCCTGACAGCAGTTTTATGAACTGTCTGCCATCGGTCACTCTCAGTTCCGGACTCACGCTGACAGGATACGTTGTGCCCTGCACGGCAAATCCGCGTGTGGCCAGAACAGTATGGTCACGAACGGCATACATGGACAGAATGCTCTCCATGATTCCTGCCGCACCCATCGTATGTCCGTAATAGCCCTTCAGTCCTGTAACCGGAACGTCAATCAGTCCGGCACGGTATATGGCTATCGATTCCATTTCGTCATTGTATGCCGTGGCCGTTCCATGCACGTTGACAAAAGCAAGGTCTTCAGGACGGCAGCAGCGCAGAGTCTCCATAAGTGCAAGATAGCTGCCCTCGCCCGTACGTGAAGGACCCGATATGTGGTTGGCATCGTTCCTGATTGCTCCGGTAACCAGTTCCCAACAGTCATCGGGCACACTGTCTGCAGCTTTGAGTACTACAGTGGCCGCACACTCGCCAAGATTCAGCCCACGGCGGTCTTTGTCAAACGGACGGCAGAAATCGTCGCTTATGGCCTTGAATGACAGGAAGCCCGATATTATGAACGGCGACTGCTCATCGGCCCCCATTACCACAGCATAGTCATAGCGGCCGCTTTTGAGTGCCCGCATGGCCTCTATCTGGGCACAAACGCCCGAAATGCACGCGTTGCACACCACCAGCGGACTGTTCGGGTTACCGAAGAAATCAGTTATCTGACGCGCAGCCTTTCCAAGCAGGACACGTTCCGACGGGAATCCCGCAGGGTCGCCCAGCAGACTCACGTTGCCTTTGGTGGTCGATACCACGAAAAGCACCTTATCGGACGATGCGTCAATTCCGGCATCCCTGACTGCCTGTACCGAGCTAAGCAGCAGCATCTTCTCAAAAAACGTATATCGGCCGTCGGCAAGACCTATGCGGCTGCAGGCATCGTCAACCACCTGACGGTCAATTCGTGAAAGCGTAAAGGGAGTGTGTACGTTACCCATGCTTTCATAACGCTTCAGCCCGCTCCTTCCGGCCTTCACACTCTCGTAGTTCGAGACGGAATCAAGCCCAAGCGGCGAAACCACGTTATCGGCTATGCACTGTATCAGACGTTCCATTTTCTCTTCCAGTTTTCAAAAAACTCCGGATTCGTCAGCACAAGCTGGTAGTTCAGGTCCATGAAAACCTGCACCGTATGCCCGGTAGCCAGAAGGTCACCGCTCTCCGGATCCATTATCTCATAGTCAAGCACAATCTTTGCCGCTTCGGTAGGACGATATATCACCGTCACTTCAGGCATCATATCGTATAAGATTGGCTTTCTGTATTTTACCGACATTTCAACCAGGGGCGCATAATAGCCGGCACCATAAATGTCCATATACCCCAGGCCATACTGTTTTCCAAATGCCTCGCGGGCATCTTCAAAGAATTTGGCATAGTGGCCGTGCCATACAATGCGCATGGAGTCCACTTCACTGAAGCGGATTTTCAACGGGACACTTGTTTTCAGTTCTGCCATATCAGTCTTCCAATGCTATCTTCAAATCGGTTTCGGCTATCAGTTCGTCGCCCACATGCACAGTGGCATGTACAAGCGTAATCTGGAACACCTCCTGAACAACCTCTATTCTCGTAGTGAGCACCTCGCCCGCAACCGGCGTGCGCAACACATTGAACCCGCTCACAGCTCCAATGAAGCCAAGCTTCACACGGTCATTCTTTGACAGGCTTATATACCCCATTCTTGCAGCACACGTCTGGGCAATGTTCTCATTGAGTCCGGCCGTTGAAAAATGGCCGTCATCAACGAAAATGTTGTCCGGACGCACTTCAAGACTGCTGACGGTAACCACAGGATCATAATGGACCAGACGGTCAATCATTACGAAAGGCGGCCGCTGAGGCAGCAAGTCAAGCACATTTATGTTCTCAAGCCCAGAAGTCATAATAATTGAACCACTGTGTGGGATACTGTCTTACAATCTCTTCAAGTTTTGCGGCAAAGTCCTGCGCCATGGCTGTCATGCGTGCCCGCAATGGCAGACTTGAATCGGACTCTATACTGCGTACGAACACTCTGTAGTTGCGTGCATTCTCACGCATTGCGAACATGGCCAGCATTGGAACCTCCTTCTGGACAGCCAGCGCGAAAGGCCCCATGGGAAATCGTGCCTCGGCCCCAAGAAAGCTGCATTCCAACGCCTTTGGCGATCCCAACAGACGGTCACCGGTCATGCTCACAATCTCGCCGCGGTCAAGAGCCGCATTCATGGCGAATATGTGTGACATAGTGCCGTCAACCTCAATCAGACCAACGTTGTGGCTGGCCAGAATACTGCGGCGGAAATCCTTCATAATCTGACTCTCACCGGCAAACAGAAGTCCGTTTATGCGTTTTGCGTGCGATGTCAGACCGTAGCCCACCATCTCGAAACTGCCTGCATGTGTGCTCAGTTGTACAAATCCGCCTTCGGACTGCATCAGGTTCAGAAACAGTTCATTACCGTCAATGCTGAAGTTGAAGGTCTTGCCTGCGTATGCCGCATAACGGTCAATTATAACCTGTCCGAAACGGAAATGGTTGGCATAGACCTTACAGAAAGACCTGACCGGTCCATAATGGAAACGCTCGCGGAAAAACCTGTAAATGGCAATGTACCCCTTGTGGCTGAACAGCATATAGAACGGCACAATGACCGCCATGAAGCAGTATATGACCCTGCGGTCAACCACCTTCATGACTGACACCAATGAACGGATCATCCAGGGAAGACCATCGGTCCTGCCCTTCCACTCAGGTTTTTCAGCTTTTCCCTCCAATTTCAAAACAGTTTTCCGGTCCGATGCCTTATCCCAGCTTTGTCTGCAGATAGTCGCAGAACGCGCTGAACGTCTTTATGCCCGACATTTCCTCGCCCTTTATCTTGACTCCGAAAGTCTTTTCGACAATCACCACAATGTCAATGAAATCAAGGCTGTCAATGCCAAGGTCCTGCTTGAGCAGCGCATCGGGAGCAATCTTCTCCTCATCAATTTCAAGGTCCTCAATCATGAAATTGCGGACCTTAGCTTCAATTTCGCTTCTTTCCATATTCAATCACAATATATTTTTCAAAGATACATATTATTACGGATTCTGAGCCGCATACGGCCATGCCTTCTCGTTCATTTGCCCGATTCAATTTCAGGTTCACCATCGGAAAAGTTTATCTGGCACCAGCCATAATCTGCACCATCAAGCGTAACTTCAAGTCTGATGCTCCCATTCCCGTTTCTTATTCCGTCAGGCAAAGTGAATATGTGTGAATCATATTCGTCTTCGCATATAAAGACATCCTGATGATATGTAACAGTCGAATCCATGCCAATAGTTAACATAACACCCTTCTCATAGGCAAACACATCATCCGATGTCCGCCAGCATGTATCGTTAACCTGGATGAATTCATTATTAATATAACTGGGATTGTCCTTATTGTTGATGAATAATGTAAAATCATTCATTACATTCCTATATGAACTGACAATAAATGTTTTACAGAAATCATATGCGGAGCGGTTGTTTCCGTCAGGATAATTGTGGCTATGATAGCACGAGTTGCATAAAGCAATCAAAAATACAGCAACAGCCTTTTTCATAATCTTAAAATTTTATTCCTGCGCCAATTCTACAGCCCAACTCACTGCAATGTTCCGTTCCGAAGCCAAATTCGCCCGATAAGAACCACCGTTCTCCAAGATCCTTATTGAATCCCAAATCAAACTGAAATCCCAACCAATACGGAATCCAAGTTGGGATATCATCACTGGAAATTCTTCTTTCAGCATTCCTATCCCAATAATCGGACCTGCCTTGCTGTGCCAATCCGAAAAGTGCCTGAACATAAAACTGAACTCCGTATGAAATCAAATATCGGCCGCCTAACAGCACATCATATGCGTATGTATTCTCCCTTCTGGTAATTTCGTCAGTAAAAGGGTTGAAATAATTAATCCAAAGATGATTGTAACCGATGCTTGAAACTGCATACCAGCGGTTTCTTATTCTGTACGTTACGTGCGCGCCAAAGGTTGGAGTTACGTACAGGTCATAACAACTTTTATCAAGTTCCTTTATTGATGGCACAAGTGATTCCGAAGAATATCTTTCAACCAGTGGCAGTCCCCAATAAAAATCATACTGGAAATATATCGATGGATCACCCAACCCAAAATCAACGCTCCACCGGCGTTCCTTTTCTTGAGCCGACATCGGGGCAACAGACATCGCACATATGACAAATAGCACCACCAATCTACTCATATATTATTTTGCCCCACCGTTTGGTCATCATACCCTTGAGCAGACGACGCGTAACTTCTCCGCGTCAATCTCCAGGTCCTCAATCATGAAATTCCGGACCTTAGCTTCAAGGTCGCTTCTTTCCATATTAATCGCAATTATTTTTCAAAGATACATATTATTACTGATTCTGAGCCGCATACGGCCATGTCTTCTCATTCCTCATATCACCAATGGCATTATGGCCAATACTGTTTCCTAAGGAAATAATAAAACGCAGTACATGCATCTGCTTCACTGTCCAACTCGCTAAAATTAGTCAGTTTGGCATACATATACTCCAATGCTTCTGTTTCCTCATCGAAACAATGGACATCGGTCTTAACACGACGGTCAAGAAGAACATAATACACCCACATCGTCTTTCCGTCATTTCCCTGTTCCCTTTTTAGCATGGTTTCACCTTCAAAACAATACGGAACGGGGAGCCCATCCAAATGATACCAGCACCTTGGAACACCGGCAATATCAAGTTTTCGCTGCAATTCAAACACATCCATTGGAACACAACTCGCCACTCGGATCATTTTTTTTATAGCGACGGGACAATTTCGGACCGTTTTCATTAAAAATCGAATATCCCTGTTTCAATGCTGCATCCCTGAGAATTGACATTTATCTGTCCCCAACCCTGTGGAATTCCTTCTTTTGTAACTTCAAAGCGAATAATTCCTTTATCATCAACAATTCCGCTTCCTACAGTAAAACAGTGAATGCCATACTCATCTTCATTCAATTCAGAATCCATCGATATGACCATTACCGAATTCCGGTCTACAGTTACAGCGGTTCCTTCCAAAAAAGTATAATTGTTATACGAGCTGGTTTCATTATTGCATTTTATACGCCAAGTACTGTCATTTATTGTCGTAAATGTGAAGTAATGCATATCTGAGTCAATTTCATGATGTAAAAATGCGCTGACGTCTTCACGAAACAATTCATACCTCTCGTATTTGCGCTTGCAATATGCTTCCATATCCATTCCATATTCTGAACAGTCATAATCATTGAATCCCAAGCATGAATACACGGGAAGCAACAATAAGATAACGATTATAATTACGAACCATCTTCTCATAGTACCCATGTTTATAGTCTGACACCAATGGCTGCACGTCCTCCCATAATAGGATTGCTGTGCTCGGTTCCAATTCCCCAATCAAAATTCCCATATAGCCTGGAAAATAAATCAACGGTCAATCCCACTCCTATCTGATAGCCTAATCCGAGATCAGTTCTGTACCCGCGGTTGCTCCTGATAGTTTCAATGTACCCCCAATAGTCGGCGTTTCCCTGACGTGCCACTCCTATCAGAGCCTGAACATAGAATCCTGCTTTTGTAGCATACACATAGCGACCGCCCAGCAGTATATCATATGCATATGTGTTTTCATGTCCTGTTATCTCATTGCTGAACATATTGCAGTAATCTATCTTCAAAGTATTGAAACCAAAACTTGATACTGCATACCATCTCTCGTACATCTTGTAGGATACGCGCAAGGAATAGGTCGGCGAAACTGACATGTTGAATGAATGCAGTTCAATATCCTTTATGCTTACATCACGGCGTTCCACTCCGACCAGTCGTGTCTCGCCTTCTGGGTGATATTTCGATGAAAAGCCCAAGCCAAAATCACATTGCCATCTGTCTTGCGACGAAACGAGTGCCGATACGGACAATAGAAAAACAAATATCAACAGTCGTTTCATCAATAGTTCGTTAAAAAGTTTACAATATACTTTTCAAAGATACATCTTTTTAAAATGCAGTCACAACAACACCGATTGCTAAAATGGCAAATCCGGCCCGTAATAAGCCTCAGGTTCACTGAGGACACGAATGTCTTTATCTTCAAACAGTTTGGCTTGTTTCTGGAGCTTGTCCAGATATTCACCACGAATAGCATAGCTGTTAAGCTCTTCTCTACGAGCTTTACTTAACTCTAAGAATTTATCGCTCTGGTCGATGCCCAGGAAGCGGCGGCCAAGAAGTGTGGCGGCAATACCGGTAGTACTGCTGCCTGTAAACGGATCAAGAATCCAAGCTCCAGGTTCTGTTGAAGCCTGAATTATACGGGAAAGTACGCACAATGGTTTTTGAGTCGGGTGCTTGCCACAACTCTTTTCCCACTTTGCAATTGCCGGCAGAGTCCATACATCACGCATTTGGGTACCGCCATTTATCTCTTTCATCAACTCATAGTTGAAATAGTGAGCAACCTTCTGCTCCTTTCTAGCCCAAAGAATGTACTCTGCTGAATACGTAAAATACCGGCAGGAAAGGTTTGGTGGTGGATTTGTTTTGACCCAGGTAATGCAGTTCAGAATCTTGAAACCAAGTTCCGTCAGGCATCTGGCAATTGAGAAGATATTGTGATATGTCCCGCTCACCCAGATAGTACCATTGCTTTTCAGTTTATCTCTGCAAACAGACAACCACTCCTTATCAAATTTGTAATCTTCCTCAAAGCCTTGCGATTTATCCCATTCTCCTTTATTGACAGAAACCATGCGTCCACTCTGAACGCTGATACCACCATTTGATAAATGATACGGCGGATCGGCAAAGACTATATCGAACTTAAAATCAAAAGATTTCAGTAATTCGATGCAGTCTCCTTGTATAAGAGTGAAGTCTTTATCGGCAGATCTGTAATACGGAGTAATCATCAATGGAACGTTGCGGTCGAAACAATCTCAAAAATATTCCGGTGTTCTTTGAGCCTTTCTAACAGGTTCTTGAACATATAGGCATCATGTCTGTTAGTCTTTTCCTGGACCATCAACAATTTTGCTATTAATATCAGGAACTTTACACTATACTCACCTTTACCGGCTAATTTGTCGTATTTTGCAGCCTCATCATTGACATCAGCCAATAATTTGTCTGGTGATAGCAACTCATCTTGCTCCGCTTTAGTTTCTAACGGGACTGTCTGTCCCCAAAGATTAAGCAAACTGTCCAGCAACAAATCTGTCTCGTGTGGTTCACTGTAGTGTTTAATCAGCATATCCACTGCCCAATGAATATGCTTTGGAGTACGAATGCGGCTCCAGTTGTCGCCTTCTTTCTGGCGATATTTTAGCAAGATGTCATAATCCGACAAAGTGCCTTTGTAGATGCCGAGAATGTAACTGCCATTCACTGGGACAATGGCCAATGGCTCCTGTCCCTTACATACCATTGAAATATTTTGGCCTGGCATAATACTCATTTTAGTTTTTTGGAAACGATACCAGCCTCAAGATCGGAGATGCTGTACAAATCCTCCAGAACATCAAACGTCTCCTTCAAGTTATTCCTGGCGCTGCCCCAGCCCCAACCGTCGGTAAACCAAACAAACTTGAAGTAGCCAAGGTCCTTGGTTTCCATCGTGATAGTTTTATAACTGCGGGCTGTCTCATTCAGTTTGGAACCGCTGCTGGTATAGAAGTTTGTCTCTATCCCATACACGGTATCCTTACCCTTGACCACAAAGTCAAAGCGTTTCTCTGCGCCTCCGTTGTTGGATATTGAAGATAGGTCGATTCCCCACTTGGATTCAATCTCATGGATATACATTTCCTTGAAGTAGGTCTTATCTTTGACCAGACCGGCTTTTTGCAAATAGCTTTCGACCAGGTCTTCCATGAGGTGGCCACCACGGTTCTTTCTTCCGTTTGAGTCAAGCCCTGTTTCCACACCAGTGACATAATCAACCAGATTGTTTACAATATGGTTCTCCATCAGGTCAAACAGCCCGGTCTTACGCATAAACTTGGTGTAATCGGTCACTGTGTAGTTCATTTTGTTGAATTTGAAATTGAACTGGCCTTCATCATCCATAGCCATTATCTCCAGCTCGCGCTTTGCAAGAAGGATAGGGATACATTTAAGCGTCTCCGGGTATTGTTTGAGGATAGCTTCAAATTCCTTCTCAATGTTCTTTGAGCCGATGAGCGAATTCAAAATATTCAACGGGATCCTGATGGCCTCGACATTGGCAAAGACCTTGTCAAAATCCACATAGTATTTATAGTCGGCAATAGACGGTCTGAAGGCCGCAAGCCATTTATCGAAATCTCTCATAACTCTATATGTTGAAAGCGTTTGAAATCATTATCTCTGAAATGCATCCTCGGCCATTTGGATTGGAATTAATCATTCTGGCGGCTGATACTCTTTTTATTGTGAACTTATGATATAGCCTATCAAAGAAGTTCTCTTCAGGATCTACATTTTTAGGGTCTGAATTGCTTGCTACAAACACAGCTCCTTCCGCTGCAATATCCTCAATAAAACGGCCTAAACGTCGCTGCTCGTTGTCATCGAAACCATCTTTGGCGTATGATGTAAAAGCAGCTGTCT
Organism: Bacteroidaceae bacterium; assembly: GCA_024398755.1. Taxonomy (GTDB): domain Bacteria; phylum Bacteroidota; class Bacteroidia; order Bacteroidales; family Bacteroidaceae; genus Colenecus. The sequence continues at coordinate 30,288 of JAKSIQ010000014.1, forward strand.
CTGTCAAGGGTTTATATGGAGGATCAAAGTAGAACACGGCATCAGGTCCAGCAAACAGGCCGGTTTCGCTGAAATCTCCGCATAGAATTTCAACCTTCTGGAGAAGAGCGGAGTCTGCACGCAGGGTGTCTTCATCACAAATCTTCGGGTTAGAGTATTTGCCATGAGGAACATTGAATTCTCCCTTTGAGTTAACCCGGTAAAGGCCATTGAAGCAAGTCCGGTTTAAGAATATAAATAACGCCGCAGTCTTAATATCTGAGATATTACGCGAATTGAACAAGGCTCTTTTCGACAGGAAATATTCTTTCCTGCCATCTGCGCCCAAAGAAATGTATTCGGACTGAATTCGATTGAGTTCTTGTATCAGAGCTTCAACATTGCTTTTGATGACTCGATATGTGCAAATCAACTCTGCATTGATATCATTGACGACGGCTCTTTCAATATTCGGATACTCCTGAAGAATCCAAAACAGCACGGCACCACCACCCACGAAAGGCTCAACGTATATCATATTCTTTCTTGAGCCCAAATCAGACGGGAGGGAATTCCTTACCTCGTCAAGGAGTTGTGTCTTACCTCCCACCCACTTGACAAACGGCTTAGCCGGCATGTTTCCCAATTGCATAACCAGTCACTCCTTAGTGCATACCATAATGCTGTGGCCGCCCTGGCCCATTATGTCGTAAATCCTTTCAACCTTCATGCCGGCCTGACTGACCAGACGCTCCATTGCATCGGAATGATACATTTTGCTGTTGCCGTTGGCTATGGCGGTGAAGTACAGGCTTGTCATGGTAAGGCACAGAGTTGCAGCCTCGTAGCGCTGACGGTCCCAGAAGGTCTCCATGATGTACAGACGTGTGCCGCTGTCCATGGCCTTTGCGGCACGCTGCAGTATTGAAAGTATCTCGTCCTCGCTGAAGCAGTCCAGGAACTGACTCATCCAGATGGCATCGAAATGACGGTCCTGAGGGAACGCGGCGTTCCTGTCAAGCAGGTTGATGCCGAATCCGTCAATGCGGTCGGCCCCCTTCTGCCCTGCCGTCTGCTGACGCATCATCTCAAGCTGCTGCGGAAGGTCCATGATAGTCACCTTCACGTCGCTGCTGTAACCCACGCAGCGCATTGCCCATCGGCCCGTGTTGCCGCCCACATCGACCAGGGATTTTGTCTCATGTTCGTCAAACACAATCTTCAGCGCCTCTTCGAACGAACTGTCGGAATAGAAGTGGTCAAAGCCGAACCAGCTCTTCTTCACCTGCTCGGGAAGGCTTGACAGGCCCTCATAGACGGTAGGCCAGCTGCCAAAGTGCTCCAGTCCGGCCGGACGGCCCTCCTTGAGCGATTCCTCAAGCCTGAACCAGCCCTCGTAGTTCACGTCATGGTTGAAGTCCATGTTGGCGCGTGTAGCCTTGTCGGTAAGCAGGAAGAATCCTGCCTTAGTCATGCTGAAGCGGTCAGTTTCCGGGTTGACAATTACCGTTCCGGCCGACAGCGATGCCTCAAGAAGCACCTTGACTGCGTATGCCGACAGTCCGGTAGCCTTTACAAGTTCCTCTTCGGTCATTCCTTCACTGCTGTCACGCAGCAAGTCCAGTATTCCGAACTTGACCATCAGGCGCGATGCCTGGAAAATGGCCGGACCCCATGCAATGAATTCAGCCAGACGCTGTGCGTCACCGGCCTTCATGGTGTCCTTTGTGTATGCTTTCTGCAATGCGGGTGAAAGGTTCATATATGGTCTTTATTGTTTCAGATTTTCTTTATTACAAGTGCGCTGTTAGTGCCTCCGAATCCGAACGAGTTGGACAGTATGGTCCTGAGTTCGGTCTGCACGGTTTCTGCAGCGATATTGAGTTTTGCGGAATATTCGTCCGGATTCTCGAAATTGATGTTCGGAGCCACAAAGCCATTCTCCATCATAAGCGTGCAATAGACAATCTCGCTTGCTCCGGCCATCCAACATTCGTGCCCCGTCATTGACTTGGTGGAACTTATCAAGGCACGGCGTCCTTCGAACAGACGTGCCAGAGCCATGGCCTCGAACATGTCACCCTGCGGTGTCGATGTGGCATGCGCATTGATGTAGTCAATGTCATCGGGCCCCACCCCTGCAGCCTTCATGGCACGTGTCATTGCCAGGTACGATGCATCGGAATTGGGCTGTGAAATGCCTCCGCTGCCGTTTGACGAGAAGCCGTAACCGCAGACCTCGGCAATTATGTGAGCGCCGCGCCTTACCGCATGGTCATAGTCTTCAAGCACCAGAGCCGCAGCACCGCCGCTTGGAACCAGTCCGTCACGGTCACGGTCAAACGGGCGCGATGCCTTTGCAGGCTCATCCATGCGTACCGAAAAGGCCGACAAGGCATCGAACGATGCCATAGACAGGTAATTCGTTTCCTGCGCACCGCCGCACAGGACCATATCCTGCAGTCCCTGCTGAATCATCATATACCCTATTCCTATGGCGTGTGAACCGCTTGCGCAAGCCGCACTCAGCGTAAAGTTCACACCGCGCAGATGGAAAATGGTGCTCATGTTCATGTTCACGGTAGAATTCATGGACTGGAAAATCAGCCCCGAACCAACCATTGCCGAATCCTTGTACTGGCGCATGCGCTGGTCCGTCTCAATGACAGGCTTGGCGCTTGAATCGTTACCGAAAATCACGCCGACCTCGTTCTTCAACAGATAGTCATCGTCAATGCCCGCATTCCTGAAGGCCTGTGCCGATGCCATGAACGCATACTCGGCCTCCTGCGACATTCCTGCGCGCAGACGTCTGTCCAGCAGTCCTTTCAATTCCGGCTGCGGAACGATACCGGTCAGAATCGAACGATACCCGTATTCCCGGCGTTCCTCATCGGTACCTATACCTGAGCGCCCCTCGAACAGCGACTGGCGCACATCGTCCGGATTCTGTCCCAAACAGCTCCAGATTCCAGTTCCTGTAATTACAACTCTACCCATAAATTACCATTCAATACCTACACGAAGAGAAATGCACGAAAGATTCCGTTCCTCAATTGTATAGTAATCTTTGTTATTTACAGGATTGTAAGTCCAGACTTCAGTATTGAAAGGAGCGTAATACGAACCTGCCATCAGCACTGAAAAAGCGAAATCGCGGTCCGATGCGAATCTGAAACCGAATGCCACATCAGCATAAGGCGTTGCTCCGTCTGCAAACACGGAGCCAAGACGCATCTGCGCCGTCGGTGAAACCTTCTTTCCTATCGGATTGAACACATATTTGGCCGATGTGAACACCGGAACATAAGTCTCTTCGGGAGCGACAATCAGTCCTATTCCAAGTCCGACATGCATGTTCTCAGTATAGAAAAAGCCGTGAGTCGTTGACAGAGACATGCCTGTTTCCCCATCTTTGAGAAAAACCAGATTCGAATACTCGATATGAGCCTGATACCCGCTTGGAACACGTATCCCATTGACAATGACATCTCCAGCCGATGCCGTCAAAGCAAGCGCCATCATTGCCATAAGAACAAATACTTTCTTCATATTCCTGAATTTAAGTGTATTCATATTTGTGAATTCAAGTGTATAAGCCACCATTTATTGAAATCACGTTACCGGTAATGTACGATGCATCTTCCTGCGCCAGAAAGCCCACCGCAGCAGCTACTTCCTCGGGCTTTCCGAACCGCCCTACCGGAATCATTTTCTTGAGTTCATCCTCATTGAGTTCACTTGTCATATCAGTGGCAATGAACCCGGGAGCAACCGCATTCACAGTAATCTTCCGTGGAGCCACCTCCTGGGCAAGAGCCTTTGTAGCGCCAATCAGAGCAGCCTTTGCAGCCGAATAATTGGTCTGTCCGGCCAGTCCCTTAAGTCCCGACAGCGATGCCACATTTATTATTCTGCCCCACCGTTTGGTCATCATACCCTTGAGCAGACGACGCGTAACATAGAAGAAACTGTTCAGATTCGTATTGAGCACGCTGTTCCAGTCATCGTCCTGCATGAACACCATCAGATTGTCACGACGTATTCCCGCATTGTTGACCAGCACCGCAATATAATCTTCCTGATGCTGCTGTGTCCAATCTTCAAGAGCCTTCTCCACCTGCTCCTTGTCGGACACATCAAAAGGCAGCAGTTCAGCCTGACCGCCCTGCTCCTCAACCATCCGCTTTGTCTCAAGCGCAGCCTCCGAATTGGACTTATAGTTTATAATTACCGGGTAACCCTGCCGGGCAAGCTTCAGGCAGATGGCCCTACCAAGCCCCCTCGACCCTCCGGTTACAAGTGCATATTTCATTGTGTCGTATTCTTAAAGTATTCTTTTAAAGCAATCTTAAAGCAATCTTAGAGTATTCTTAAAGTAACCTTTTAATTATTCTTTTGAGAACATTCCTTTATTAAAAGAACATTCCTTTATTAAATAAAGAACAAAGTTACTTCTATTACGCCACAACGCCAAATTAAGAGCCATTTTCTTTACAGCAGCCTTTCATCATGCATTACACATTCATCGCGCAGCCTCAAAGCATTTTCCAGCATTTTCCAGCATTTTCCAGCCCGCGGCGAGTGATTCGGCCCGTTTTACTCACGCTCCCTATCCTGCGGGATGAAATGGTGATATCGCGGGCGGACTGCCTACGATAGGGACAGAAGTGGCCTTCTGGCGCGGATTCGCTCCCTATCCTGCGGGATGAAATGGCGATATCGCGGGCGGACTGCCTACGATAGGGACAGAAGTGGTGCTGTAGCGCGGAT
>JAKSIQ010000015.1 GCA_024398755.1 Bacteroidaceae bacterium
TTGGCAGCCTTCGCGTGCAGGTCAGTTACTGTTTGGCGCCAGCTTTTTTTCTTATCGGGATGTTGAACTTCTTCTCCGCGATGTCGATCATCGTGTCATAAGCGTCCGCTCGCATCTCCTGATACTTAAGCTGTTTCTTCAAGTCAGCAACTTCTTTCTGGAGAGCTTCCAGCTCTTCATTGTGGTTCTCTTGATTGGATTGCATAACCGTTTGCGGCGTTACTGTGCCGTTCTCAGCTACAAAGTTAGCAATCCATCTGGCAATTGTCTTCTCTCCAACGGGAACCATCTTTGCAATACGCTTCCGACCATAACCCGTCTCCCTGTAGATCGATATTACTTCATTGTAATATTGATCCATCTTTTGAGTGTGATAAATAAACATTGTTAACTCTTGTTTGTGAGTCAACCTTTTTCAGTTAAAGACAGTCGCAGCCATTTCCCGGTCAGCCAATAATTCTGTCGGCAGATAAATCAGTCCAGTTTGAGGACGGCAAGGAAGGCTTTCTGCGGAACTTCCACGTTGCCTATCTGTTTCATGCGCTTCTTGCCCTTCTTCTGCTTCTCCAGCAGTTTGCGCTTACGTGACACGTCACCGCCGTAACACTTGGCCGTAACGTCCTTGCGGACCTGCTTGATGGTTTCGCGGGCAATTATCTTGGAGCCGATGGCTGCCTGTATGGCAATGTCGAACTGCTGGCGGGGAATCAGTTCCTTCAACTTTTCGCACATGCGGCGGCCCAGATCGTATGCATTGTCAAAATGGGTCAGGGTGGAAAGGGCATCGACCGGTTCTCCGTTCAGCAGAATGTCAAGCTTGATGAGCTTTGACGGACGGTATCCGCATGGGTGATAATCGAACGATGCGTATCCCTTTGATATGCTCTTAAGCTTGTCGTAGAAGTCAATGACAATTTCACCGAGCGGCAGTCTGAAGTACAGCTCCACACGGTTTCCTGCTATGAACTGCTGCTTGACAAGTTCTCCGCGCTTGTCAAGGCACAGTGTCATTATGGGGCCTATGTATTCGCTGGTGGTGATGATTGATGCGTCGATGAACGGTTCTTCAATGTGGTCGATAAGTGTCAGGTCGGGCATGCCGCTCGGGTTGTGTACCTCGGTGGCATTTCCCTGCTTGTCATAGACCATGTACGAAACGTTGGGCACGGTGGTTATGACACTCATGTCGAATTCACGGTCCAGACGTTCCTGGACTATCTCCATGTGCAGCAGGCCAAGGAAACCGCAACGGAATCCGAAACCTAAGGCTGCCGATGATTCGGGGAAGAAACTTATTGATGCGTCGTTCAGCTGAAGCTTTTCAAGGCTGGCTCTCAGATCCTCGTATTCTTCGGGGTCAATGGGATAGACACCTGCAAACACCATTGGTTTGGATTCCTCGAATCCGTCAATGGCCTTGGCGCAGGGACGTGCAACGTGTGTGATGGTGTCGCCCACCTTGACTTCGGTCGATGTCTTGATGCCTGAAATAATATAGCCTACATCGCCTGTGGTCATAACGTCGCGCGAAACCATGTCCATTTTCAGAACGCCTACGTCGTCGGCATCGTATTCCTTGCCTGTATTGAAGAACTTCACCTTGTCGCCCTTGCGTATGCTGCCGTTCTCAATCTTGAAATAGGCTATGATGCCGCGGAACGAGTTGAATACCGAATCGAAGATGAGTGCCTGGAGCGGGGCGTCCGGGTCACCTACAGGGTGGGGAATGCGCTCCACAATGGCGTCAAGAATTTCAGGTATGCCCATGCCGGTGCGGGCCGATGCACGCAGAATCTCAGAACGCTTGCAGCCTAAAAGCTCAACTATCTCGTCTTCGACTTCGTCGGGCATGGCGCTCTGCATGTCGCACTTGTTGATGACCGGAATGATTTCCAGATCGTGTTCAATGGCCATGTACAGGTTGCTTATGGTCTGTGCCTGAACGCCCTGGGTGGCATCGACCACCAGAAGAGCGCCCTCGCAGGCGGCTATTGAACGTGAGACTTCGTACGAGAAGTCAACATGTCCCGGAGTGTCAATAAGGTTCAGTATGTACGTTTCGCCGTTATGCTCGTATTCCATCTGGATGGCGTGGCTCTTGATGGTTATGCCGCGCTCCTTTTCAAGATCCATGTCGTCAAGCATCTGACCCTCGGTAATGTCAATGGTCTTGGTGTATTCAAGCAGACGGTCGGCCAGGGTCGATTTGCCGTGGTCAATGTGTGCAATTATGCAGAAATTCCTGATATTCTTCATTGCGTGGGGTTTCCTTGTTCCAATTGTCGGTTACTGTTGCTGGTACAGATAGCGTTTGATTGACTTCTTCGGAGTCTTTTCGAATTCTTCGTCCCGGATTCTGATTTCAGCTATCTGTTCGTATGCCGGCAGAGATGAATTGAGCTGTTTGCGGTTCTGTTCCATAATTTTGGTTATGCCGCTTTTCTGAATGCCCTGTTTCCCGGCTGCATCAAAATCGGGATAGACCAGCGCCACCAGTTTGTCGCCTTCCTGGATGACAAGCGATTCTGATACCAGATTCAGATTTCCAAGCAGATCCTCTATTTCTTCTGGGTATATGTTCTGTCCAGATGGGCCGAGCAGCATGTTCTTGCAGCGTCCTTTAAGGAACAGGTTGCCGTCTTTGTCAAAGACACCAAGATCGCCGGTGTGAAGCCAGCCGTCACTGTCAATGGTCTGTGCGGTAAGCTCATCATTCTTGTAATATCCAAGCATTACGTTAGGACCTTTGCAGACAATTTCACCGGCAATGTTCTGCGGGTCGCTGCTCAGAATCCTGACTTCCATGTTAGGTGCCGGGATACCGCATGACCCGGGTACAAAACTGTCCTTGTCCTGGTAGGTGATGATGGGGCCGCATTCGGTGGCACCGTAACCTACGGTATATGGGAAATGTACCGATGCCAGACACTGCTCGACTTCATGGCTGAAAGCGGCTCCTCCTATTATAACCTCGTAGAAATTGCCTCCGAAGGCGGCTGTCAGTTCGTTGCAGACCTTGCGGCGGATTCCGCTGCCTATGAAAGGCAGCATGAGCAGGAACTTCATGACCGGCTTTTCAAGTTTGGGCATTACATTCTTCCTGATGATTTTCTCTATGACAAGAGGCACTGAGACAATCAGTCTGGGCTTGATTTCGCTGAAGGCTTCGAAGATTATTTTCGGACTGGGCAGACGTGTAAGGATATAAACGTGGCATCCCATGGTAAATTCATGGAAGAACTCGAACGAGAAGCCATACATGTGCGCCATAGGCAGCATGGACAGTACAGTGTCGCCGGCTTTGAAACTGTACAATGCTCTCGATGCGAACAGTCTGTTGTTCAACAGGGAACGGTTTGGAAGCACTACTCCCTTTGAAAAGCCCGTTGACCCTGATGTGTAGTTTATCATTGCGGGGCTTTCCAAATCGGCATCGGTAAAACTTATGTCGGCCGATGTGAAGTCCTTTGGGTATCTGCTTCCGAACAGTACGTTCAGATTGTCGGATGCTGAGTCAAGAGCACTGCTGCGCGATAGGAACGGACTGAAATTTTCCAGGCTTATGACGGCTTCGACCGATGGCATGGATTCAGCATTGAGATGATCCCAGATATGCTTTGCTGAAAACAGCAGACGTGCCTCGCAGTGGTTGACGATATGATGGATGTTGTCAGGCTTGAATTCGTGAAGAATTGGTACCGCAACAGCTTTGAAAGACAGTACGGCCAGACAGGCTACAGCCCAGTTTGACGAGTTGCGCCCGCAGATGGCAATGCGGTCACCGGGCTTTATTCCGCTTTCCTGAAACAGAATGTGCAACTTGGCTATTCTTATGGCGATGTCACGATAGAGCAGTGTCGCACCTTTATAGTCGGTCAGGGCTTCGCGGTTCCAATTGTCTCTTAGAGAATCGGCAATAAGGGTCTGAATACCTTTTTCCGGCAGAGGGCAGTTGCTGCTGTCGTATCCTGTTGTTATCATTACTCGCAATTTTGCGCGAAGATACATATATTTGGGCTATCTTCGCAGTCAAATTAGAATTCATTTGGAACAATTCATTGCAAAAAGACTGTATGGTCATGATGACGGCTTGCGTGGCGGTTCCCGACCGGCTTCCATTATCGTTACGGCTGGTGTCGCAATGGGAATTGCCGTCATGATTCTTTCAGTGGCCATAACGCGTGGTTTCAAATGCGGAATTCGTGACAATGTCAAAGGTGCTACCCAGCATATACAGGTACAGGGAAGCTATTCCGGTACACTGGCAACTGAACAGGCTGTTTGTTTTCCCGATTCCGTGCTGGAATCGTTACGTTCCCTGAATTGCATTGACATTGTCCAGCCTTTTGTCAATAAGCCGTGCATAATCCGCACTTCCAAAGGCTTTTCCGGTCTTGTCCTTAAAGGAATAGGACCGGAATATGATGTTTCATTCATTGACAGTCATACGGTTGAAGGTTCATGTGCCGTGCCTCCTGACAGCATAGGCCCATGGCTGTTCATTTCGCGTGAAGTGGCCGATGCGTTAGGACTGTCTGCCGGTGACAAGGCCGATGTGCATTTCATGCAGAACCGTATACGCATGCGCCGTCTTACAGTGGCGGGAATATTTGATACGGGTTTTTCCAGTTTTGACAAGATGACGGCAATATGTGGTCTGGAGATGCTTCAAAAACTTAATTCCTGGGACGATGACGGGTATTCGGGAATCGAGGTGGGGCTTGCTCCTGGAACAGACCTTGACGAGGGTTATGTGGCTCTGCGTCAGGAGATGGATCTTTGGCAGCAGGAATCGGATCAGAGTTGTCTGATAAGAACTATGGAACAGATCAATGCCGGACTGTTTGCATGGCTTGACGTTCTTGACATGAACGTGTGGATAATACTGGCACTGATGATGGGTATTGCAGGGTTTACCATGGTGTCAGGACTGTTGATCATCATTTTTGAAAGAGTCAGGACAATAGGACTGTTGAAGTCTCTGGGTGCAAGTGACGGGGTGGTCAGACGGATATTCCTTCGTCTTGCTTCGTATATCATTCTGAAAGGTATGGCAATAGGCAATGCCATTGGAATTGGACTTTGTCTGATTCAGAAATATACATGCATCATTCCTCTCGATCCGGCCAATTATTATATCAGTTGCGTACCGATTCAAATTGGTATTGGCTGGTTGCTGGCATTGAATGTCATTGTTCTGACATTGTCTTTGCTTATGATGCTGATTCCTACGGCTGTCATATCGCGCATAGAACCCGCCCGGTCCATGCGTTTCGAATAAAATTACCGGTATCGGTATTTCCGGCTGTCAGATCCTGTATGAATATGGCGGCCGTCCGGCCTCAGGGAATATCTGTCACGTGATGTCCAGTTCCCGTATCTGTCATATTTGTAGTTGTCGAAAATGGTTACGCTCATGGTTCCGTCGGCCCTGTCAGTCTCAATCTTTGAGACGCAGTCATGATCGTTGAAATAAAAGTATTGCGTTTCCGTGGAGTCCTGTCTCATGTATCTGGAACCAGCATGTAACAGCTGATCTTCAAACTGCAGAGTATCGGTCAGCACAAGTGAATCAGTTCCGAGTGTGCTCTCCCAATGTTCTACTGCCACAAGATTGTCTGCGGTGTATTTGAAGACTGTACGTTCTGTCGGATGCGCCATGTCAATGCTGTCACTGATTACTACAGGACCGCTGCCGTCGGCATTGAATTCTATTGTTGCCATATCGGGGTTCCGAGGGCGGAATGTCATGTGAACGGTCTCTCGGCCTTCAATGTCAAAATTGTGGATTGTGACGCTTGTGGTACGTGACAGCTGTCTGGTGTGTTTCCTCTTGAAATGCTTTGCTGCCGCTCCGGTATTGAGGCTGATACTCCAGATGGTATGGCTCTCTTCATGAAAAGATTCTACAAGTCCGTTAGGCATGGGGCATGGATAATATGGATGCTCTTCTGCTTTCAGACAGCATGGAATAGCCATGAACAGAAAGAAGCATAGAATGCGACACCTGGATTGTAAAAGGTGCTCAATTGCCGAATACCATTTTGTAGTCAAGTGGAGAATCGTTTCCTGAAATATTGCTTCCGTTGCGTATTATGTTGCCGGTCGAACATAGCCATTCAAGGGTTAGAAGGGCACTGAAATCATCCGGATGGCTTTTCAGGTAATTGATGGTGGCCATGAATGTGTTCTTTCTCTGAATGTTGAAGTATGAGTCGGCAATTTGCGCGTCTCTTGACGGACCGAAATAGAAATATTGCATCGCACTGCGCCAGCCAAGCCACATAATGAAACTGTATTTGCTGTAATGACCGGATTCGAGCAAAGCCTGAATTGCAGGAAGAACGAATTCCGATGGTATCATGTTCACGCAGGCCATTGCAAGCGCGCACTGCGAATCATAGTCAGGCGCCTGTTCCATTGCATCGAAAAACATGTTAAGACAGGTGTCCAAATTGTTGCAGGCGCCGATTTCTGACACTGAAAGGGTATCAAAAGACTGTGACCACGAAAGCTGCAGTTGTACAGCCTTGTCAATGGCAATGTCGTTGAAGATGTCATACATCGGTTCAATGGCCAGCAGGGAATATGCGGAGTCAACCATAATCTCGGGATTGCATTCATCCATAGTCCCGAAAGCGGCTGACCCGATTTGCCTGCAGGCGTACAGCGCCAATGTGTCAATGGTGTTGCGTATTTCGGCAGACGCGGCAACAGTAGGCTTGAATCCCATAATGTTCTCCATCATGTTGAGAGCATGCAGTTCATAGCCCATTGTCCTTTCTCTTTCAAACAGTTCAAGATAACTGAAAATGTTATGGACTGCCATATATGAATTGAAGCGGCTTACAGCCTTGGCTGTGAAATGGTCACTTCTGGCAATGCTGTCTTCAATCTGCCAGTCTGAAACAGCTTCCGGAAGACCGTAAGACAATATGTCTGTCTGGAAAAAGTCCCTGATGTCGCCGTTTTCGGAATGCAAGGCCGATGTGACCGCCTGCCTGGTCAGACTGAGGTCTACCGGAGCGTTGTGCCATGCGTCAGGTGCATACATTGCGGTCTGTGTGCCATTGCACGATGCCAATGCACATGCAACCGCTACGGCCAGTACAACACGTATTTTCATTGTTCAGAATTTGCCTTTTTCGCTTCTGACCGGACGACGGCAGTTGTAGCATGATGACATTGCCTCACCGTAGGCTCCGGCTGTCATGATGGCAAGAATGTCTCCGCGTCTGGTTTCCGGCAGTTCGGCATCTTTCTGGAATGTGTCCGATGATTCGCAGATTGGGCCGACCACGTCGTATTTCTGTATGCCGCCATTTGAAGTGGTGTTGACAATCTTGTGCTGTGCACCATACAGGGCCGGACGTATCAGTTCGGTGAAACCTGCATCGACAATTGCAAACTTCTTGACCGTTCCCTGCTTTACATAAAGCACGCGGGTAACAAGACGGCCGCATTGTGCAACGACGGCACGGCCCAGTTCAAAGTGCAACTGCTGTCCTGCTCTGAGTTTCAGATTATCTGCGAATACCTTGAAATAAGATTCAAAGTTGGGAATCATGTTCTTTTCAGGGTTCTCGTAGTCAACGCCAAGACCTCCGCCTACATTGATTGATGACAGACCGATGCCCTCTTTGTCGAATAATTCCTGCAGTTCATTGATTTTGCCGCATAGAAGCTGGAACGGCCCCATTTCTGTAATCTGTGAACCTATATGGAAATGGAGTCCTTCAAACTGGAAGCATGGATTAGCCAATGCCTTGCGCACAATCGGCAGAAGCATCGGAATCTCAATGCCGAACTTGTTTTCGGCCTTTCCTGTGGTAATGTTAGCGTGTGTGTGGGCGTCAACGTCGGGATTCACGCGGAATGCTATATGGGCTTTCTTGCCGAGTTCCCTGCATCGGCCGGCAATGACATCAAGCTCGGCTTCCGATTCAACGTTGAAGCAGGAAATGCCTGACTCCAGAGCCAGATCAATTTCCCAATCAGCCTTACCTACACCGGCAAATACTATCTGTGACGGAAGGAAACCGTTGTCAAGCGCAACCTGAATTTCGCCGCCGCTTACGCAGTCAATGTCCAATCCGTACTGTCTGACCGGTTCAAGCAGCATCGGGTTGGCGTTGGCCTTGATGGCATAGTGCACATGCCAGTCTTTGTGTCCGGATGTGCACCTGCTGATTGACTTCAGAGTGTCTTCCAGAACTCCGAGGTCATACTGGTAGAATGGAGTCGTCATTTCTTTCCGTTGAAGAGAACATCGCTGAGACGCTGCAGCGCTGCAGTCTTGTCGCTTTCTCTGATAAGGAATGAAATGTTGTAGTTGCTGCCGCCGTACGAAATCATACGTACCGGTATGTCGGCCAGAGCATCAAGAGCGCGTGATTCGAAGCCCAGATTCTCCCATTCCATATCACCTACAACGCAGATTATGCACATGCCTTCATCGACCGTAACTGTTCCGTACTTTTTGAGTTCGGCAACAATCTCGTTGAGGTTGCGTGTGTTGTCAATTGACATTGATACGCCGACTTCCGATGTGCATATCATGTCGATGGATGTCCTGTAGGTTTCGAATATTTCAAACACCTTTCTCAGGAAACCGTGTGCAAGAAGCATGCGGCTTGACTTTATCTTGATGGCTGTGATATTCTCTTTTGCTGCGACTGCTGCAATGCGTCCCGGCTCGGCGTTGTTGTCAATCAGTGTGCCGGGGGCCGATGGCTCCATGGTGTTCAGCAGACGGACGGGGATGCAGGCTGCCTTGGCCGGCTGGATGCATGTTGGATGCAGAATCTTTGCACCGAAATATGCCAGTTCTGCAGCTTCTTCAAAGTGAAGGTGACGTACCGGTTTTGTGCCCTTGACAACGCGCGGGTCGTTGTTGTGCATGCCGTCAATGTCGGTCCAGATCTGTATTTCTTCAGCTTTGATGGCTGCACCCAGAATTGATGCGGTGTAGTCACTGCCGCCTCTCTGCAGATTGTCAATGTTGCCGTCAGCATTGCGGCAGATGAAGCCCTGTGTAATGTATATCTGCATTCCGGGGGCGTCGGCCAATGCTTTTTCTGCATGCTTTGATATGAAAACCATGTCGGGCTCGGCGTCTGGATCGGTCTTCATGAAGTCAAGAGCCGGCAGAAGAGCTGCCTTGATGCCCTGTTCCTGAAGATAGGCGGTAACCATGAAAGTCGATATCAGTTCTCCCTGAGCCAGTATGGCCTTTTCTTCTATTTCGGAGAAACCGGCAGCCTTGAATGACTGGAGGTATGCGAATTTCTCTTCAAGGAATTTCTGAACCTTATCCTGGTTTGCTTTCTTCTCAAGCAGTTCAGGTACATGTGCGTAGTACTTGGCGCGCAGACGGTTGATCACATCATCGGCTCCGTTCCTGTTGCCTCCGTAAAGATACTGTGCTATTTCAACAAGTGAGTTCGTGGTGCCTGACATGGCTGAAAGAACGACCAGCTTCTGCTGTCCGTCTTCGGTAATGAGCTTGCAGACATCTTTCATTCGCTGCGGGCTTCCTACTGAGGTGCCGCCGAATTTCAATACTTTCATTTTATGGATATTGTTTGTGTTCGTCAAATAAATGTCACTGAACGCTCATGTCTTCAAGATGCTTGTCTGAACATCTGAAAACGCGACCGGGAAATTCCTCTGGCCATCGCGGATTGTGGGTTATCATGACAACCGTAGTTCCGGATTCATTGACTTTCCTGAGAATTTCCATGATCTGATTTCCGGTCTCGGGGTCAAGATTGGCTGTGGGCTCATCGGCCAGAATGAGTTTGGGGTCATTAAGCAAGGCGCGTGCTATGCATATGCGCTGCTGTTCTCCACCCGACAGTTCGTGGGGAAATTTGTATCCTTTGGAATCCATGCCTACAAGGTCCAGTACATGGAGAATCTTCTGGTTGACCAGCTCTTTGTCCTTCCATCCGGTAGCTTTTAGCACAAAGCGCAGATTGTCCAGAACGTTTCTGTCGGTAAGCAGCTGGAAATCCTGGAATATGATGCCCATCTGTCTGCGCAGCTTGGGAAGCTTCTTCTGCTTCATGCCGCACAAGTCGGTATCAAGTACTCTGGCGTGGCTGTCATGCGGATTGCATATCACCTCAAGTTCTCCATAGAGAGTCTTGAGCAGACTGCTTTTCCCGGAACCGACTTTACCTACAATGTAGACAAAATCACCTTCCTGAACCTGAAAAGTCACGTCGCCAAGCACATACATGTCCTGCTGGCGTACTTCAACGTTCTGAAAATCTATTATGGTGCCCATTTGGATAATTACAGTTCCTTATTCCTTGTGGCGCTTTACCAGTTCTGCAGCCAGCTCTTCAAAGCGGTGACCCTTTGAAGTGAGCAGCACAATCAGGTGGTAAATCAGGTCTGATGCCTCATATATGAGACGGTCATCAGTGCCGTTTGTGGCTTCGATGACGGTTTCTACGGCTTCTTCACCGACTTTCTGTGCCATGCGGTTGACGCCGCTCTTGAACAGTGAAGTGGTGTATGAACCTTCGGGCATTTCCCTGTGACGCTTGTCAATGAAGTCCTGCAGATATGAAAGGAAGTTCAGGTCAACTCTGTTCTCCTCGCCCCAGCAGGTGTCAGAACCGGTGTGGCATACAGGGCCTTCGGGCTTTACCTTGATGAGCAGGGTGTCGCCGTCACAGTCCAGCTTTATGTCTCTTACGTTCAGAAAATTGCCGCTTGTTTCACCTTTTGTCCAAAGGCACTTGCGGGTGCGGCTCCAGAAGGTGACTTTTCCTGTCTCGACGGTCTTGTCGTATGCTTCCTTGTTCATGAAACCAAGCATCAGGACCTTACGGGTGATGTTGTCCTGAATGATTGCGGGTACCAGACCGCCCATTTTTTCAAAATCGATTTCCATCTCTATGGTTGGGTTTGTGTTCTTGTTATTATCTAATAGAAATATTCAAGCCGCGAAGATACTGCTTTAATTCGGGAATTGGTATTTCACCGAAGTGAAAAACGCTTGCGGCCAGAGCGGCATCGGCATTTCCAAGCAGAAAAGCGTCACGGAAGTGCTCTTTTTGGCCTGCGCCGCCCGATGCTATGACCGGAATTGTCAGTTCGTCGCTCAGTTTCTTGAGCGCTTCGTTGGCATATCCCTGTTTGACACCGTCATGATCCATGCTGGTGAAAAGAATTTCACCGGCACCGCGCTCGTTGGCCTCGTGTGCCCATTCGAACAGCATGCGGTCTGTCGGAACGCGCCCGCCGTTCAGGAAACAGCGCCAGCCTTCAGGGGTCTGCTTGCCGTCAATGGCAACCACACAGACCTGATTTCCGAAATTCAGCGCAATCTCATCAATAAGGCCCGGATTCTTCAGGGCTGCTGAATTGACCGATACCTTGTCGGCGCCGGCTTTGAGCAGACGTTCCACGTCGGAAAGTTCGTGAATGCCGCCGCCAACGGTGAACGGTATGGATATTTCAGCTGCAATGCGTTCTACAAGTTCTGTAAAGGTTTTTCTGCCTTCGAACGATGCTGTTATGTCAAGAAACACAAGCTCGTCGGCGCCTTGCTGACTGTACAGTTTTCCAAGTTCGACGGGGTCTCCCGCGTCGCGGAGATTTACAAAATTGGTGCCTTTGACAGTGCGTCCGTTGCAGATGTCCAGGCAGGGTATTATTCTTTTTGCCAACATAAGTCTTATCCGTTTGCCAGTTGTGACAGTTCTTCAAGCGTAACCCGGCCTTCGTAATATGCTTTTCCGACAATTGCCGATGGCAGTCCGGCCTCCTTCAGCCTTACCAGGTCTGCGGCACAGCTCACTCCGCCGCTGGCTATCAGGCTAAGGGTGGGGAAGTCCTTCAGAATGGACCTGTACAGTTCCGTAGCCGGTCCCTGAAGCATTCCGTCGCGGTTGATGTCGGTGCAGAGAACCCGCGTTATGCCTTTCGAGGTGTAATCCTTGAGAAAGTCAACAAGTGCCAGGCTGCTGTCCTCCTTCCAGCCGTTTACCGAAATGAAACCGTCGCGTACATCGGCACCCAGTATCATGCGGTCAGGACCGAACGTTTCAATCCAACCGTACATGAGCTCCGGCTGCGATACGGCCGTGCTGCCAACTGTAACCATGGCGGCTCCGCTTGAAAAGGCGGTCTTCAGATCTTCGTCCGATTTTACGCCACCTCCGAAATCTATTGTGAGGTCTGTGTGCGATGCTATGTTCTCAAGAGTGCGGTGGTTCACAATGTGCTTGCTGCGGGCACCGTCAAGATCGACCAGATGCAACCTTTTCAGACCGGCGTCCTGGAACATCAGTGCGACATCGAGCGGATTGTCATGATACGTCTTCTGCGCGTTGTAGTCTCCCTTGGAAAGGCGTACGCACTTACCGTCTATAATGTCAATTGCGGGGATTATCTCCATAAGTCAAAACAGATTCTAAATGTCAAGAAAATTCTGCAAAATCCTTTCTCCTGTAGCGCCGCTCTTTTCGGGATGGAACTGGGTGGCGTAGAAGTTGTCCTTGTGCAGTGATGCGCTGAAGGGCAGTATGTAGTCGGTCTTGGCTGCAGTCCACTGGCAGACAGGAACATAGAAGCTGTGTACGAAATATACGAATTCCTGTCGGTCAAAGCCCTTGAACAGGGCATCGTCCATAGGGTCGATGGTGTTCCATCCCATGTGGGGAACCTTGTCCTCGTGCTTTTCGGGCTGGAATTTCAGAACCGGAACGTCAAAAATGCCAAGGCAGTCGGCGTTTCCCTCTTCGCTGTGACGGCACATGAGCTGCTGGCCGAGACAGATGCCGAGTACCGGTTGTCTGAGTCCTGTGATGATTCTGTCCAGATTGTTCTCCCTGAGATATTTCATCGTGGTGCTGGCTTCGCCCACTCCTGGGAATATCACCTTGTCGGCGCCGGCCAGTTCTTCCGCGTTGTCGGTCAGGACCGCTTCAACTCCAAGTCTTTTCAGCCCGTTGATTACTGAGTGTATGTTGCCGGCGTTGTACTTGACTATTGCAACTTTCATTGTCGTGCTTTGTTTTCGGCCGCGAAGTTACGAAAAATGCCGGCTTATAGACTATGACTTATTTTTAAAATGAGTAAATTTGCGGCAAAATATCGGGGAAGTTTCCTGATTTATACGATAAACTTTTGAATATCAGATAGTTCCAATGAAAAAGTTTGCAGAACGTGGACAGCTTGACCTGTCACAGGTTGGCAAGGATGTGTTGAATGACTGGCTGAAGGAAAATCTTTTTGCCCGCAGTATCAAGGAGCGTGAAGGATGCCCTTCATTTGTGTTTTATGAAGGCCCTCCATCGGCCAACGGCATGCCGGGCATACATCATGTCATGGCCAGAACCATCAAGGACTCGTTCTGCCGTTACAAGACCATGTGCGGCTTCAAGGTAAACCGCAAGGCCGGTTGGGACACACACGGACTGCCTGTTGAACTTGGTGTCGAGAAGAAGCTGGGAATCACCAAGGAGGACATAGGCAAGAAGATTTCGGTCGATGACTACAACATGAACTGCCGTACCGAAGTCATGAAGTACAAGGAGCACTGGAGCGATCTGACTCAGAAGATAGGATATTGGGTTGACCTTGACAATCCGTACATCACTTATGACAACCGCTACATTGAGACCTTGTGGTGGCTTCTCAAGCAGCTGTACGGAAAAGGCTATCTGTACAAAGGCTACACCATACAGCCGTATTCACCTGCTGCAGGAACAGGCCTTTCAAGCCATGAGCTGAACCAGCCGGGTTGCTATCGTGACGTCAAGGACACCACGGTTACGGCGCAGTTCGTAATGACCGATCCCAAGCCTGAAATGACAGGTTGGGGTACACCTTGCTTCGTTGCATGGACCACAACTCCCTGGACACTGCCTTCAAATACGGCGCTCTGCGTAGGAAACAAGATAGATTACGTGGCAGTACGCACATACAATCCGTATAACGGCCAGCCTCTGACCGCTGTCATGGCAAAGGAGCGTCTGTCGGCATATCTTGACCCCAAGGGTGCAGAACTGGAACTGGAAAGCTATACTCAGGGAGACAAGGTCATACCGTACAGGGTTGTCGGAGAATACAAGGGCAGTGACCTGGTTGGCATGCACTATCAGCAGCTTTTCCCGTGGGTGAAACCTGTATATAAGGACGAAGACGGCTCAATCAAAACGAGTGACGCCGGTTTCCGTGTGATTTCGGGCGACTACGTTACCACCGAAGACGGTACCGGCATTGTCCACATTGCTCCGACATTCGGTGCCGATGATGCCTTTGTGGCAAAGGCCGCAGGCATTCCTTCACTGTTCATGGTCAACCGCAAGATGGAGACACGTCCTATGGTCGATTTCACCGGCAAGTACTGGATGCTTGATGAACTCGATCCGGATTTCGTTTCACGCTGTGTCGATAAGGAACTCTACAAGGAATATGAAGGCGCATACGTCAAGAACGCATACGATCCCAAGTTCAACGAAGGTGGCAAGTACGACGAGGCCGCAGCCCAGAAGGCCGAAGACCTTAACATTTACATCTGCCTCAAGATGAAGCAGGCGGGCTCCGCCTTCAAGATAGAAAAGCACGTGCATAATTATCCGCACTGCTGGCGTACCGACAAGCCGGTTCTTTACTATCCATTGGACAGTTGGTTCATCAAGGCCACTGCAGCCCGCGAGCGCATGATGGAACTTAACGGAACCATAAAGTGGAAACCGGAATCGACCGGAACCGGACGCTTCGGCAAGTGGCTCGAGAACCTGAACGACTGGAATCTGAGCCGCAGCCGTTACTGGGGTACACCGCTTCCAATCTGGCGTAACGATGACGGCGACGGCGACGAACTGTGTATCGGCTCGGTTGAGGAACTCTATAATGAAATTGAAAAGTCTGTAAAGGCCGGAGTGATGAAATCGAATCCGTTCAAGGAGAAAGGTTTTGTTCCGGGTGACTACAGCGCGGCCAACTATGATAAGATTGACCTGCACAGACCATATGTTGACGACATTGTTCTGGTTTCTGAGGCAGGACGTCCCATGAAGCGTGAGCTTGATCTGATAGACGTATGGTTTGACAGCGGCGCAATGCCTTTCGCTCAGGTGCACTATCCGTTTGAAAACAAAGAACTTATAGACGGAGGCTCGGTGTTCCCGGCCGATTTCATTGCTGAAGGCGTTGACCAGACGCGTGGCTGGTTCTACACTCTGCATGCCATTGCCACTATGGTCAAGGACGGTGTTTCGTTCAAGACTGTCATTTCAAACGGTCTGGTTCTTGACAAGAACGGTAACAAGATGTCAAAGCGTCTTGGCAATGCGGTTGAACCGTTCCAGGCAATTGAAAAGTTCGGAAGCGATGCACTGCGCTGGTACATGATAACCAACTCACAGCCTTGGGACAATCTGAAGTTTGACGAGGAAGGTGTCAAGGATGTTACACGCAAGTTCTTCGGAACTCTGCACAACACATACAAGTTCTTTGCACAGTATGCGAACGTTGACGGTTTCGATTGCTCACAGCAGCAGATTCCAGTACAGGAACGTCCTGTTATGGACCGCTGGATACTGAGCGAACTCAATACGCTGACAGCCGGTGTCCGTGAGAGTCTTGACGAATACGAACCGACGCGTGCCGGTCGTCTTATTCAGGATTTCGTGAATGATTTCCTGTCCAACTGGTATGTCCATCTGACCCGCGACCGCTACTGGGGCAGCAGCATGAGCCAGGACAAACTGGCTGCATATCAGACGCTTTACACCTGCCTTGAGACAGTGGCAAGGCTCATGGCACCGATAGCTCCGTTCTATGCTGACCGCCTGTACCGCGACCTGACCGCCGTGAGCGGCAACGGCTGTGCATCGGTCCACCTGGCCAAGTATCCTGAAGTTGACGGCAGCCTGACAGACAAGGAACTGGAAACACGTATGGAACTGGCTCAGAAGCTCACGTCAATGACACTTGCCCTGCGCAAGCGTGACGACGTCAAGATAAATGTACGCAAGCCTCTGCAGAAGATACTTATTCCTGTCACAGCCGAACTGCGCTCACACATTGACCCTGTCAAGGAACTTGTCCGTGACCAGGTGAACGTAAAGGAGGTCGAGTTCGTTGAAGGCGCTACCGGTATTCTGGTAAAGAAGGTCAAGTGCAACTTCAAGATTCTTGGAAAGAAGTTCGGACCTCTTATGAAGGGGGTTGCTGCTGCAGTGCAGTCAATGACTCAGGAACAGGTGGCCGAACTTGAATCGAAAGGACAGTATACTTTCATTATTGACGGCACGCCTGCCACAATTGAGACCGGTGAGGTTGAAATCTTCAGCGAGGATATTCCGGGCTGGGTTGTTGCAAATGAAGGCACGCTGACCGTGGCTCTTGACATTCAGCTGACCGATGCCCTGAAGCGTGAAGGCATTGCACGTGAACTGAAGAAGAGAATCCAGGATATGCGCAAGTCAAGCGGACTGGAAATAACAGACCGCATCAATGTGACGTTGAATTCAAGCGCCGATACCGATGCCGCCATTCTTGAATACCAGGATTGGATCAAGACCCAGGTCCTTGCCGACAGCATACGTCTGGAAAAGGATTTCAACGGTGGCGAAGACGTATCGTTCGATGAATACAGCTTCAGCCTGGCAATTGAAAAAATTTGAAAACCTAATATTCTAATTTATGACCGAGAAAAATCGCTATTCAGATGAGGAACTTGAAGAGTTCCGTCAGCTGATCAATGAAAAACTGGAAGTTGCACAGAGAGATTACGATGCATTGAAGGCATCGCTCATGAATACTGACAACAATAGTGCGGACGATACCGCACCTACATTCAAGGTCCTTGAAGAGGGTGCCAACACATTGTCCAAAGAAGAAACAATGCGTCTGGCTCAGCGCCAGATGAAATTCATCCAGTCACTGCAGGCAGCTCTTGTCCGCATTGAGAACAAGACATACGGCGTCTGCCGCGAAACAGGAAAACTTATTCCCAAAGAGAGACTGCGCGCAGTGCCCCATGCCACTTTGACAATAGAGGCAAAACAGGGAAAACATTGATATGGCCTCTTCAAAAAAAATACAGGGGAATACCACATCAGGTTGCCATTGCCAGGGCTGGTTTGTGATTCTGGTTCTTGTTCTGGTTCTTGCCGTTGACCAGACCAGCAAGTATCTGGTCAAGACAAACATGACCATATCGCAGACCATTGATATCACATCGTGGTTCAAGATAACGTTCGTAGAAAACAACGGGATGGCATTCGGCCTGGAACTTTTCGGCAAATTGTTCCTGTCATTATTCCGCATCGCGGCAATCGGCCTGTTTTCATGGTACATTGCCAAAATAAGGAACAAGGGATTTCCTACCTCTTATATTGTCACTTTGTCTTTCGTTCTGGCGGGTGCAATAGGAAATCTGTTGGACTGTGTATTCTACGGCCTGGTTTTTTCAGAGAGCACATATACCGATATAGCCACTTTAACCGGATTCGGCAACGGTTATGCCGGTGTCCTTTATGGAAAAGTTGTTGATATGCTGTATTTCCCTCTGTGGACCTGGCCTGACTGGATGCCGTTCCTAAATGGCAGAATTTTTTTCAGTCCGGTGTTCAATGTTGCGGACTCATGTATAACGTGCGGTATGATAGCTCTCATACTGTTCTTTACCAAATACATCAACATGGGGCTTGAATTCAAACCCTCTGAAACTGACAAGACCGTTGAAAAATAAAGTATCCATATTCTTGTCGCTGTTCCTGATACTGCTTTCCGGGTGCAGTCTGAACAGGCCGTCCGATGTCATGTCTCCAAAGGAAATGGAAAAGTTCCTGTATGACTATCATCTTGCTTCAGCTGTGGTCGCTACACTTCCGAAGGATCAGAAGTTCAAGTCTCAAGCACTCACTGACTGGGCATACCAGAAGAACGGCATAACAAAAGAGCAGTTGGACAGGTCACTTGTATGGTACACACGTTATCCCAGTGAATTTGCCAAGATATACAAAAAACTGAACAGGAGAATTGAAACAGAATATGATGAGTCGAAGAATCTCATCTCAAGAATAGAAAAACGTTCTTTTTCAATTGGGGAGGGCGATAGTGTTTCACTTTGGTATCATGACGGTGTTGTGCTTCTCAATTCCAGCAGATATATGTCAAAGGTTGTCATGGAACAGTCGTGCGGCAGCTCGTTCAAACCTTGCGACACTATTGTATGGAAAGGAAACATTACAATAATAAGTCCGGACAGTGCTGCGGACTCCAAAATCTATCTGGCTATGACGCTTGCGTATGCTGACAGTGTGTCAACGGCCGATACGCTTTTGCAGTCTCCATCTTCATGTCCGCTTTCATTTGTCATGACTCTTGACACTGCTGCAACGCTTCAGTCGGTCGGATTCATGGCCCAGTTTATGGAAAACTCCACTAGTGATACCCGTGGCATGGCTGTGATATCGGATGTCTCGATGATGCGATTCCACAGCAGAACTGATATGGCAAGTCTTCCGGCTGATACCGTATCGTCCTCTCTCTGATAAATTGTTTGGCTGATGATGTTGTCAGAAATCAGCCCGGTCTTCTGAACTCGGCGCAGATGATGGCTGTGGCAACGGCAACGTTCAGCGATTCGGATGTTTTCTCTCCTTCGGGCCAGTTGGGAATGAACAGTCTGTGACTGACATGTCGTCCTACTTCGGGGCTGATGCCATTTCCCTCGTTACCCATGACAATTATTCCGTTGCCTTTCAGACCGTTTTCCCTGTACATGTTCTTGCCATCCAGAAATGTTCCATATACAGGTATGTTTGCCGGAATGGAGGATAATTCCTTTTCAAGGTCGGTGTAATGGAATCTGACTCTTGCCAAGGCACCCATCGTTGCCTGGACCGCCTTCGGATTGTAAATGTCGGCAGTGCCTTTTGAACATACTATGTCACGTATTCCAAACCAGTCTGCAATCCTTGCAATTGTTCCGATATTTCCGGGATCCTGTATGTTATCCAGGGCCAGCACAAGATTTCCGGCGGCCGTACCTGCAAGATCAATGTCGTAGTGAGGAATTGAGAAACATGCCACCACATCCTGCGGGGTCGTAAGAAGGCTTGTCTTTTCCAGATCCTGACGTGAGACGCATTCTATTCTGTCAGCTTTGAAATGTCTGTTTGCACTTAACCATTCCTGTGTGGATACCAGCAGACGGCAGTGAAAATAACCGCATAAGTCTCCAACGAGTTTTGGCCCTTCCGCAACGAACATTCCGTATTGGATGCGGAACTTCTTCTGCTGCAGACTTCTGATTGTGCTTATGTCATTGCGGCTTATCATGAGTCGTTGTTTTCGGTTGTAAAGATAGTCAATTTTGCGTTCTGCGCTTTGAATTGCGGCATACATTGGCTAATTTTGTATCCTTTAGAATACTGTTGCAATGAACATCCGACTGAGACATCCAATAATTGCCGCTGTCATGCTTGCCACGACTGCATCATGCTCGCTCTGCCGGTATGTTCCCAATGACAGTTATCTGTTGGAAAAAGTTGAGGTTGTCAATGTGGACGACCCAAAAGAAAGACGCTCCGACCTGCTGAACCTGTCTGCCCAGACGCCTAATTCCCGTTGGTTCGGAATAGCCAGAATACCGTTGCGGATATATTCAATGTCGGGTAGCCGTCATCCAGAACACATCTTTAACAGAATGTTGCGAAATGCCGGCGAGGCTCCTGTCGTATACGATGAGCTGTTGGCATTGGCATCGGGAAAGGATATGCAGCTGTCTTTGGTCAACAGCGGGTATTTGAATGCTTTGGTCGAACCTGTTGCAGATCCTGTCACAGCAAAAAAAATGAAGTTGAAGTATAACGTACGTCCGGGTCGGCTCTATGTCATTGATACTGTGCGTACAGTTGTTCCCGACAGCGCGTTGGCCGCCATTCTGGAATCTGACAGGGAAAACACGACACTGGTTCCCGGTATGCCGCTTGACTGTGAACTGCTTGACAGTGAAAGACAACGCATAGTAGATCTGGTACACAAGAACGGTTATTTTGCTTTCAGTCGTGACAATGTGTCATTTGTGGCCGATACTGCTGCTATGGATAACCATGTTGGACTTACAATGCTTGTTCAGGGACCTGAGATTTCAAAAAAGTTCACTGTGGAAAGGGTCAATTATTTCCTTTCCAACGAGGCGGTGCGAACAAGTGATCTGCTCCTTCATTCGGACAGCATGAACTGCAACGGTTTCACTCTGTATTATCCTCATGGCGATGCGCTCCCGCTGCTTAAACCTGACGTTATTGCCCGTCATTCGTATCTGCGTCAGGGGCAGTTGTATCATTCCGATTCAATAGCGTTCACCCGCCAGTCTTTATCAAGGCTTGGTTTGCTCAAGTATTCCAATATCAGTTTCAGGGAGACATCAGCAGACGGCGGAGGTCTTGTGGCTGATGTCTCAATGCAGACGCGCCCCAAACATTCATTCGGCTTTGAAGTTGAGGGCACGAATACCGCCGGCGATCTTGGTGCGGCGGCATCGGCATCGTATGTTGACAGAAACCTGTTCCGCGGTTCAGAACAGTTTACTCTGAAAATACGTGGTGCTTATGAATCGATTTCCAATCTGCCCGGATATTCCGGAAACACATATCTTGAATATGGTGCCGAGGCAAGCATGGATTTCCCGGAATTCCTGATTCCGTTGATGAGTCAGGAGAGACAGCGCAAGATTCAGGCAACTACGCAGTTCAGCTTGAAGGTCAATGCACAGCAGCGTCCTGAGTTTCAGAAAACAATCTTTTCCGCAGGTTGGAGTTACAGATGGGGCGATACATGGAGTACTACGCACAGACTGGATGTCATAGATTTGAACTATCTTGTAGTTCCATGGATTTCTTCACATTTCCAGAAGGAATATCTTGACCCAATCACATCTGGCAAGTCAATACTCAAGTATAACTATGAGGATCTGCTTATAACAAAGGCAGGATATACTTTCTATCATACCAATTCCGCATCGCAGACATCGGCCAATCCTTTCAGATATACAATAAGAGCCGGCATTGAGACATCGGGCAACATGTTCAATCTGCTTGAAAGGCCGTTGAATCTGAAACGCAATGACAATGGCCAGTCTATGGTTATGGATATTGCTTTTGCGCAATATGTGAAACATGACTTTTCCTTTACGGCGAACTGGAGAACCAGCACCTTTGATAATTTGCTGTTCCACTTGGAGTGGGGCGTTGCAATTCCATACGGCAATTCATCGAG
Source organism: Bacteroidaceae bacterium (assembly GCA_024398755.1). GTDB lineage: Bacteria > Bacteroidota > Bacteroidia > Bacteroidales > Bacteroidaceae > Colenecus. The sequence continues at coordinate 21,262 of JAKSIQ010000015.1, forward strand.
CCTTCCTTTTGAAAAACGCTATTTTGCCGGTGGAGCCAACGGCGTGCGCGGATGGGCAGTTCGTGCGTTGGGACCTGGAACTTATGGCGGCGGTGACAACACGATTGACTATATACGTCAGTCGGGTGATATCAAATTGGGTGCAAGCCTTGAATACCGTTCCAGACTTTTCTGGAAATTCAACGGGGCTGTGTTTGCTGATGCCGGTAACATTTGGACAATAAGGGATTATACCGAGCAGCCTGGGGGGATGTTTGATTTTGGAAGCTTCTATCGTCAGATTGCAGCTTCTTATGGGCTTGGTTTGAGGCTGGACTTGAATTTTATAGTAGTCCGCATGGACGCAGGCATGAAAGCATATAATCCTGCAGGTAAAACCCAGTACGACAGGCTGCCGTTGACACATCCTGATTTCGGACGTGATCTGGCTTTCCATCTGGCGGTGGGCTATCCGTTCTAACCATTATGAAAGAGAAAAAACAACATATAAATGAAGACCATTTTCATGAGCTTGTCAAGTGGAAGCAGTGGAAACTGCTACTATCTTGGCACAGAAGAACATGCAATTCTGATTGATGCCGGTATACCGGTAAAGCAGATCCGTACATTCCTGAAGAATGCCGGACTGGAGTTTGAAAAGATCATGGCGGTATTCGTTACTCATGATCACGCTGACCATATCAAGGCACTGGGTAATCTTGGCGAAAAATGCGCGATACCTGTGTATGCTACACGTGAGACGCATAAAGGCATCAACAATAACTACTGCATGACCGAGAAACTCATCAGTAGTGTGCATTTTGTTGAGAAGGAGGTGCCTTTTCAGTTTCATGAGTTTGAAATAACTCCGTTTGAGGTTCCTCATGACGGAACTGATAACGTAGGGTATCGTGTCAGGCTAAGTGACAAGGTGTTCTGTTTTGTGACAGACCTTGGACATATTACTGAGACGGTGTCAAAATATATACTCCAGGCTCAGTATCTGGTTATGGAAGCCAATTACGATGAGGATATGCTTCGTATGGGCAATTATCCGAAGTTTCTTAAGGACCGCATTACCAGTCCCCGCGGACATCTGAGCAACAAGACTACAGCCGGTTTCCTTGCAAAAAATATGACGCCCGATTTGAAATACATCTGGCTTTGTCATCTGAGTGGCGAAAACAATCATCCTGAGATTGCATACAAGACTGTCGAATACGAATTGCGCGGGGTTGGAATTATTCCTGGCAAGGATGTGCAGTTGTGCGCTCTCAAGCGTACCACTCCTTCGGAGCTCTATATCTTTGAATAAAGGTATAGAGCCCTGAAAAATCGCGTACAAAAAAGATTGGAACCTTCAGGTCCCAATCTTTCTTTGTACGCGATCAGGGATTCGAACCCTGGACCCATTGATTAAGAGTCAATTGCTCTACCAACTGAGCTAATCGCGCATCTTCCTTTCAAAAGCGATGCAAAGGTACAGCATTCTTGGCAATGCTCCAAATGAATAGCGGACTTTTTTAAGAAAAAAATGAGGCTATATTGAAGTGTTGCTCAGAAATTGAAATATGATTTGGCATTAAAATATGAGATGTCTTCGACCATCTGTCCAATGCGCTGCATTTCGCTTGCTGGAAGTTCTCCGTTTTCAACGTCGCGTCCGATAAGGTTGCACAGTATGCGGCGGAAATATTCGTGGCGCGCGTATGAAACGAAGGAACGGCTGTCAGTGAGCATTCCAACAAACCGTGACAGCAGTCCTTGTGTGCTCAGTACATTCATCTGCTGTTCCATACCGTCCTTCTGGTCAAGGAACCACCATCCTGCGCCCAACTGCATCTTACCCGGGGTGATGCCATCCTGAAAATTGCCAAGTGTTGTGGCCAATACTTCAAAATCAGCTGGATTCAGGTTGTAGACTATTGTCTTTGTCAGCATGCCCATGCTGTTCAGTTTGTCAAAGAAGCGGTTCATGGCTTTTGCCGTATGAACCTGTGTCATTGAGTCAAAGCCGGTATCTTTTCCCACCATCTTGAACATCTTTGAGTTCTGGTTGCGTATTACGCTGTAGTGGAACTGCTGGGCCCATCCTGTTTCGGCATCCATTTTACTGAATTCAAGCATCATGGCGCTCTTGAAACGGCGTATTTCCAAATCGGAAAGTGCATGACCGTTCATTGTTTTGCTGAAAATTTCATCGAGCTGTGCCGATGTGAAGTCTTCAGCATAGAATTCCTCCATGCCATGGTCACTCAGGCGGCATCCGGCCTGTTCAAAGAATTTATGACGTATTTTCAGCGCTTTTACGATGTCGTCAAAGCACTTTATCTGTATGCCGCTGGCTTTTGACAGTTTTCCGATGTATTCTGAATATGACTGCTGATTCTCTACTGCCATGGCCATATCAGGACGCCAGGTCGGCAGCACTTTCACTTTGAATCCATCGGCTTTGATCTGTTTGTGGTATTCAAGGCTGTCTGCCGGGTCATCGGTCGTGCATACGGTTTCCACTCCATAGCGTAACATCAGCTGGCGTGCGCTGAATTCGGGACTTTGAAGTTTTTCGTTGCATTCGTCATAAATCTCCTTTGCTGTTGCCGGACTTAACACCTTGTCAATTCCGAAAGCCGTTTTCAGTTCCAGGTGAGTCCAATGGTAGAGAGGGTTACGCATGCAGTAGGGCATGGTTTCTGCCCATTTCTCGAATTTGTCCCAATCATCGGCATTACCGGTAACGAACTGTTCTGGTATTCCGTTAGCACGCATTGCACGCCATTTATAGTGGTCTTCTCCAAGCCACAATTCGGTTATGGAACGGAAACGTTTGTCCTGTGCCACTTGCTTCGGATCCAGATGACAGTGGTAGTCAATGATTGGCAGTCCTTCGGCATGGTTGTGATACAGTTCTTTTGCAGTTTCTGTCTGCAGCAGAAAATCCTTATGTATGAATGGTGTGTCGGTCATATCGTGCCTGAAATTATTGCAGTAATCTTTCAATGTGACGTTCAAGTATGTTTTCAGTTACTTGGGCTCCTACAATTTTCTTGCTGCGTTCAAGCGCATCGTAGAACTCCTGGCCGTATTCGGCTGCAATCTTGTATGCCACATGTATAAGTTGTCGGAAATCCGGATTGTATTGGGGATCGAGACTGTTGTGACGCAATGCTCTGGCGTAACTCTGTCCGTTCCATGATTCGATTGTTTCCTTTGACGGCAGCTTTGACTTGTCAATATCAATGACTGTGGCGTATGGAATGCACAACTCTTCCATGCGTTCCAAAGCCTTTATTGCAATGTCCTTTGCCAACCTCAGTGACTGTTCATCGGACATGGCAAGACCTATAATCTCTTCAAGCCATGTGGTTCCTGCAGTCTTGATATGTATTCCCTTGTCATATTTGCGGATGAGACGTCCCATTATGGGGTAGATTGCAAATTTGTCACTTCCGGAGTGTATGCTGAGCTTCAGGTCTTCGGGGAGCCCGAATTCCTTGACAGCATAATCGATGACAAGCAGATCCTGCTCGAACTCCTGTTCAAATTGTGCAACGTCTCCAACATAATCCACGCCCTTGTTGAAACGTCCGGTGAATTTGGGCGCTATGGTTCTGACAGGTATGTTCCGACTGGCCAGTGCACTCAGAATAAAGAACATTTCAATTGGAGTCTGCGGTGCATCGACTTCATCCATGGAAACCTCGGTTACGAAGTTGCCCTTGCCTTTGGCGCTTTCAATATGGTGGTATATTTCTCCTGCCTGAATTGACGCATACAGGTATTTGCCGGCCATTGCTTCAAGAAAGTCGCGGTCCACTTTGAAAGGCTTCCCAATACCTGGAACAGTCATCAGACCACAGTATTTGGAATTGGCTTCTATAAAAGCGGCGGTTTCAGCTTCTCCAGCAGGCTTGCCTATATAGTCGGCCACATCGATGGTGAAGAAATCTGATACTTCAATGTATTTGTCAACATTGCTCAGGTTGATGTGGTCAGCATCGACAAAGTAGTTCCCGTGAAATCCCAGAGCTTTAATCGATGCATCTGCTTCGCGTCTGGCGTCTATGGGATCGGTACCGGTTATCTGATGCTCCCTGTTGGATTTGTTCCAGACGGGTGTAAAGTATATGGCATGTTTTTTAGCGGCTTCAATTATTGCAAGCAATTGAGCCTGGCCTTCATGTGAGAATCTGTCTCCAATGCCGAATGAGTATTTACCTAGCTGCATGGTTTTGTCTCTGTTTATTTAACGGCTGTAAATTTACACTAATATTATATTCTGTCATATATTTGTAGCAGAAATAACAATGTAAGCGATGAAATACTCATTTGATGATTTGAAAGGCCGCAACTGCGTAATTACAGGCGGCTTCGGTGTGATAGGAATGGCTCTTACACGCGGACTTGCCGAGGCAGGTGTCAACCTTGCCGTAATAGGCCGCAATCCTGCCACTGCCGACAAGGCTAAGGCCATTGCAGCGGAATTCGGAATAAAGTGCATAGGCATATCGGCCAGCGTGACCGACAAGGCTCAGCTGGAACAGGCCAAAGTGCAGATAAATAATGAATTGGGAAAAATCGACATTTTGATAAACTGCGCCGGCGGCAATTCGCCCAAGGCAACCTGCAAGGTTGAGCAGATGTCAAAAGACGACAATCCTGCCGACACGTTCTACGGTCTTGACATGGCCGGATTCCATGACGTGTTTGACCTTAACTTCATAGGCACGCTTCTGCCCACCATGGTGTTCACTACCGATATGATTGAAGCCGGCAAGGGAAATGTGCTCAACATCTCGTCGATGAACTCAATCAGGCCGCTCACCAAGATTCCTGCATACTCGGCAGCCAAGGGCTCAATCAATAATTTCACCCAGTGGTACGCCGTTCACGTTGCCCAGACGGGCATACGCTGCAATGCCATTGCTCCGGGATTCTTCCTTACAAGTCAGAACCGTTTCCTGCTGACAGACGAGCAGACCGGCCAGCTCAAGCCGCGCGGAAAGAAGATAATTGCCAATACTCCGACCCACCGGTTCGGGGAGCCCGAGGAGATTGTCGGCACTATGCTTTATCTGCTGAGCGACATTTCAGCTTTCGTTACCGGTGTGATAATTCCTGTTGACGGCGGCTACTCCGCATTTGGCGGTGTCTGACCGGATTATGAGAAACCTTGCATTATACCTGTCTGCGTTTCTTGTCATGTCCGCGTGCGGCAACCGTTCCGGACAGCATCCGGTTCAGACTGAACAGCCGGATACGACCGTATTGGAAGCTCAGGCTGAACAATACTGCATTGCTCTGACCGATTCAACGGTGATTCATGCAGCGCAGCGTGCATTCGCCTTCATTCCTGACCATGCGAAAGTCACTGCCGAAGCGCAGCCCTTAATGACAGAAGACCTGTACAATGCGTTGGCGGTTGCATGGGAAGTTCCGCATTGGGAAATCGATTTGGGCTCGGACGAGTTCCTCGCATACTTTGTCACGGGTCAGGACGGTACAGTAGGACCGGTCAAAAGCGTCATGGTTACCGATGCAGCGGAAGACAGCTGTTTCCTGGAACTGTCCTATGGCATTGTGTTTGATGGAGTCCTGTCAGATTACACAAAGTCCATAAACCTTGTCATGGTCAATGAAAACGGCAAATGGCTGCTTGACAATTTCGGTGGCGATACAAAGGAACAATGCATAGGCTTCATAAGAGACGAAGTCCTGAACTGGCAGATTGGAAATACAAGACAGCATATGGAGAGTGATTCCAGCTACTATTCCCAGGAGCATATAGCCGCTGTGGAACGGTCCTACGAGGAATTCCTTGACCGCTACGGTGATTATATCGACAGTCTGGAGTAAGCCTGCACAAGGGTACGTTTTGCACCGTATTTGTAGGCATCGCATCAAGCCAGTGAAATCGCCATCGGCGATCCGGCTGGAAGCCGGCTTTTTGCGGAGCAAAATAAAAGAAGGTCCTGAAATAGTATCGGGGACTTGCATCGCATCAAGCCAGTGAAATCGCCATCGGCGATCCGGCTGGAAGCCGGCCTTTTGCGGAGCAAAATAAAAGAAGGTCCTGAAATAGTATCGGGGACTTGCATCGCATCAAGCGATGTAAGTTCCCGATACCGTTTCTCCACCGTGTCCGGTCCAGTTGGTGTGGAAGAACTCGCCGCGCGGCTTGTCCGTGCGCTCATAGGTGTGCGCTCCAAAGTAGTCGCGCTGAGCCTGAAGCATGTTGGCCGGCAGACGCTCGCTGCGGTAGCCGTCATAGTATTCCAGACCTGCAGCAAGGCATGGTACTGGAATGCCGCTGACAATGGCCTGAGCCACGACACCCCGCCAGCTCTGCTGTGACTGTGCCAATTTCTCCTGGAAGAACGAGTCCATCATCAGGTTGGCAAGTTCGGGGTTCTTTATGAAAGCATCCTTGATCTTTCCAAGGAATACGGAACGTATAATGCAGCCTCCGCGCCACATCAGCGCTATGCCGCCGTAGTTCAGGTTCCAGCCGTATTCCTTTGCAGCGGCACGCATCATAGCGTAGCCCTGGGCGTATGAAACCACCTTGGCGGCAAACAATGCCTTGCGCAGGTCTTCAAGGAATGCCTTGCGGTCTCCCGTGAACTTTGCCCTGGCCGGTCCTTCGAGAACCTTACTGGCGGCTACACGTTCTTCCTTCTGCGCTGACAGACAGCGTGCAAAGACCGATTCGCCTATCAGTGTCAATGGAACACCGTGGTCAAGGGCTGCAATGGCAGTCCACTTGCCGGTGCCTTTCTGACCGGCGGTATCAAGAATATAGTCCAGAACATACTTGCCATCTTCGTCCTTCTTGGCAAGGATGTCGCGGGTAATTTCAATAAGATAGGAGTCAAGGTCACCGCGATTCCATTCGGCAAAGGTCCGGTGCATTTCCTCGTTGGTCATGCCAAGATAATCTTTCATAATCTGGTAGCATTCGCAGATGAGCTGTATGTCGCCGTATTCAATTCCGTTGTGAACCATCTTGACAAAGTGTCCGGCACCGTTTTCGCCAACCCAGTCGCAGCAGGGGCTGCCGTCTTCGACCTTGGCGCAGATGCTCTGGAATATGGGCTTGACAATGGGCCATGCCGCAGGACTTCCGCCCGGCATCATGCTGGGACCTTTCAGAGCGCCTTCCTCGCCGCCGGAAACGCCGGTACCTATATAAAGCAGTCCCTTGCTTTCAACGTATGCCGTACGGCGTGCGGTGTCGGGGAAGTGGGTGTTGCCGCCATCAATGATAACATCGCCCTTTTCAAGCAGGGGAATGAGCCTGTCAATGAAGTCATCGACAGCCTGACCGGCCTTGACCATGAGGAACACCTTGCGCGGACGTTCCAGCGACTGTATGAAATCCTCAAGACTGGCAGCTCCGTAAATGTTCTTGCCTTTTCCGCGGGCGTTCATGAAGTCCGTGACCTTGGAAACGGTACGGTTGAACACGCTTACCCTGAACCCCTTGCTCTCCATGTTGAGCACCAGGTTCTCACCCATAACTGCCAGGCCGATAAGACCTATATCTGATTTCTTTTCCATTTTCACTGTTTTTTCATTTGTCCTGCAAAGGTACGACAATTCGTGCCAAACTATTTCACTGTAACTGTAAGTTTCTGAAGCTTGTCTTCGTCGCTTGACGGACCGTAAAGCACATCGTACTTGCCGGCCATGGTATGCATTATGTTCAGATTCGGGTCAAACCACTCAAAGCTGTCCCAGTCCAGTTCCAGCTTGACTGTCTGTCTTGTACCTGCCTTTACGTTGACTCGCTTGAATGAGCGGAGTGCGTATTTCGGGCCTTCGCTGTCACCCGCGCGCCTGATATAGACCTGAACGACCTCGTCGCCGTCCATCTTGCCGTTGTTGGTAACCGGAACGCTCAGCGTTACGCTCCTGCCTTCCTTTACGGTCTTTGAACTGATGCTTGCCTTGCCGTACTGCATATCGCTGTAACCCAGACCGAAGCCGAATTCCCACAGCGGCTTTTCGGTCATGTAGCGGTATGTGCGTCCCTTCATTGAATAGTCCTCAAAGTCGGGAAGCTGGGCGGTGCTGCTGTAGAATGTGACGGGCAGGCGGCCGCCCGGATTGTATTCACCCATAAGGACCGATGCAACCGCGTTGCCGCCTTCCTGGCCCGGATACCAGGCCTGCAGTATGGCATCGCAGTCATCCTTTATATCGGCCAGACCCATGGCGGAACCGGAATAGTTCACGAACACGATTTTCTTGCCCGCTGCCTTGAGAGCCTTGATGAAATCGACCTGAACCTGAGGCAGTTCAATGGCTGTGCGGTCTCCTCCCTTGAATCCGGGAATGCTTACGGGCATTTCCTCACCTTCAAGTGACGGCGCAATACCGCCGGCAAACACCACGATGTCGGCATCGGCAACGTTCTGCACGGTCTTTTCGGCACTGATAACCTCTTCAATGCCAAGGTCGAAGCTCAGTGATGCCGGACCGCGCTGGCATGAGTAGGAAATCTCAATCTCGTACTCCTGTCCGGCTTTGGCCTCAATGGTATGCACCTTGCGCATTTCGCTGCCGCCGCGGCCTTGAATGCGGACTCTTTCGCCGTTTACGGTAATCTGGACATTGCCCTGGTTCTTGAGGTACAGGGCCACAGACTCGTCCTTATCGGCCTTGAACGTGCCTTTGTATTTTGCGGCAAAGTCCGTCAGATTGATGGTCTGGATAAATACGGTGGCTCCGGCAGTCGTGAAGTTGAGCGGGGTGGAGTAGTGGAACTGAACGTCAGGCTCTCCCTGGGCGCGTGCGTTGTTCCAATATTGTGCGTCAAAGCCCGGCTGTCCGCCGGCGCTGCACTGCGAGAACAGGCTTCGCAGTGACAGTGACTGCTGTGCATAGTCGCATCCGTGGTCGTAGATGACCTGTCCGAGACGGTCGTTCATTGCTGTAAGCAGGGTGACGGTGTGGCTCGGTGTGCCGTTGTAGTTGCCCCACTGCATGACTGAATCGTTGGCGTTGGGGCCCACAATTGCAATCTTCTGACCTTTGTCCAAAGGCAGTATGCCGTTGTTCTGCAGCAGCACCATGCTCTCCTGCGCCATCTTGAGCGACAGTGCACGGTGTTCCTTGCTGTCAACGACCGAATAAGGTATGCTGTTCCACTCGACGTCTTCGGGGTCGTCCATCTCGCCAAGTTCGTAGCGTGCTGTCATAAGGCGTATGAGCGAGCGGTCAACATCCACCTCGCTTATCAGGCCGTCGGCAACGGCCTGAGGCAGGTTTGCGTACGAGCTGCCGCACTCCAGATCGGTGCCGGTAACGACTGCCTTCGATACGGCATGCTTTGCATCGGGCTCGGTATGATGGTGCCCTTCCTGGAAAAAGTCGTTTATGGCCCAGCAGTCCGATACCACTATGCCATTGAAGCCCCATTCGTTACGCAGAATCTGCTGCAGCAGGCGGTTGCTTCCGCAGCAGGGCTCGTCCTCATAGCGGTTGTAGGCGCACATGACTTCCTTCACGCCGGCCTCCTGCACAAGTGCCTTGAATGCCGGCAGGTAGGTCTCGCGAAGGTCACGCGGGTCAATGTTGTCGGCATTGAATTCGTGACGGTTCCATTCCGGGCCGCTGTGGACTGCAAAATGCTTGGCGCAGGCGTGCAGCTTGTCATATTTGGCATCGGAGGGTCCCTGAAGTCCGTTTACGACCGATACGCCCATGCGGCTTGACAGGTAAGGGTCTTCGCCGTATGTCTCCTGTCCGCGTCCCCAGCGCGGGTCGCGGAAAATGTTCACGTTGGGTGTCCAGAACGTCAGTCCCTGATAGCGGTTCAGCTTGCCGTTCCTGCTGTACTGTGCGCTTTTTGCTCGTGCCTCGTCGCTCACGGCGGTGAACACGTCAAGCAGCAGCGCGTCATTGAACGATGCGGCCATGCCTATTGACTGCGGAAAGACTGTGGCAAGACCGGCCCGTCCCACGCCGTGAAGGGCTTCGTTCCACCAGTCGTACGCCTTGATTCCGAATTCCGGAATGGCAGGTGATGAGTTCTGCATAAGTGATGCCTTCTGCTTGAGCGTCAGGCGGCTTACCAGGTCTGTGGCGCGCTGTTCAGGTGTCAGCGACTTGTCCTTGTAATCCTGTGCCTGAACAGGCAGCGATGCCAGTGCGGCAACGCCCATCAGTGTCAAAAAAACAGTTCTTCTCATATAATTGCGGTAGTGTCTGTGCAGCGGTTTGTGCTGGCCGGTGACTCAATCCGGAATAACGTATCCATCAATCTGTCCCGAATATATCAAGTCAAGATTATCAGGTAAAGTTGAGGTCTGCATCAGCGTTCCTGAATGAATGGCAATGACCTTTATCTGCGGATTTGTATAAATATTCTTCATAATTGTAACTGAAACATTCTAAAATATGTTGTCATTCGTCAAACAGATAGAACAGACTGCCGCCGATGATGTTGAATCCCGGCTGTGGCGAACTTAGACGCTGTCCTGCAATATTGTAGATGCCGTCTGTTCCGGTACCCTTCTGTATCTCTGCCGGTATGAACGGAATGCTTGTGACTACATTCATGTCATTGAAGAATGCTGTAAGACCACGCGGCGCTGTGCCTGACGGTCCCAGAATGTATGCGCGGAACGGCAGCATGGTAACTTTTTGTGATGCACTCCTTATCTTGTCTCCGCTAATGAAGAACATCCTGTTGAGTATTTCACCGGTAAACTCTTCGTCAGTGCCGTCAGCATTCAGATTGCCGGTCATAGTCCATCCGTTTACAGTGATAGGGTTGAGAGCATAGCTGAATTCATCGCTGATGCTGACAAATTCGTATGTGCTGTCCCTGACAACCCGGAACACTGCAGGTGTTCCGGCCAGCAGACTGTCAACGGCACTGAAATGAAGCTGAAGCTGCGTATCTGCACTGCCCCTGACATCCGTCAACGTGTAGAATCTGACAAGACTGTCCGAACGGACAGTGAAAGGCAGAACAACAGTACCGTATTGGCTGCTGACCGTCCTGCTGGCGTAAACACCCTTGCCGTCACCATTGTAGCCGCTGTAATGCGGAACAGAATCACCTTCAGCACCAATGTTCTGCTCCCAGTTCAGACCTACGCTCGTGTCGTTGCTCCGGCCGTTCAGACCTACGCACAGCGTGCCGTTCATTACCTCATCGGGAGTGAAGGAGTATATGTCGTCCTTCGTTATCAGGTCGCTCAGACCGGCTGCATTGTAGCAGTTGCGGAATACAGGCGCGGCATCGGCGTCACCCCGCACAAAGCCCATACCTTTCCTGTAACCGGTTACGCTGCCGGAATTCCAGCAGCTGGTCACCAGTGCGCCTTTCTTGGCAAAGCCGCAGAGAGCTGCCGACAGGGAGTCGGCATTGACAGTACCCATGTTGTAGCAGTTGTCAAGCGTGAGCTTCATGTTCTTGTCGGAATAGACTGCACCTATTATGCCTCCGCAGTCATAACTGCCGGAAACTGTTGCCGCATTGCCGCAACCGGTTATCCTTATGTAGCCTTCAACATCTGTCCTGTGTTCGGCATAGCCGATAATGGCGCCAACGCCGTTCCCTCCTTTTATGTTGCCTGAACCTATGAACAGATCACGCACTTCGGTGTTGATGTCCACCACTCCGAAGAACCCAACACCGTTCCTGCCGCCGTCGGTGTTCAGGTTGCTTATGGTGTGACCGTTGCCGTAGCATATTCCGCTGAACGGATGCCCGAATGAGCCTATAGGAACCCAGACCGTGTCGGCGCAGTCTATGTCCTCAACTATATAGACAACGTAACTGTATCTGGCGCCGTTATTGACAGCAGTACGCAGCCCGTCCAGATCTTCAACGCTGGAAATGACATATACATTGTCAAAATTCTTCGGATTGGCATTGGTATGCGCGGGGTCAAGTACCGGATATCTGTCAAGCGAGTCCTGACGCCACGGCGCGCCATAACCGCCATCTCCACCATTGAGCCATACGGTTACTGTTCCACTTGCCAGCATGTCTTCCGTAACGGGAATCCTTGCCCTTGCATTGTTGTCATAATAGCCGGAAAGATAGTAGTTGTATGTAATATTGCTGCCGTTGATACAACTGCCTATAGGGTCTGAGTTGCCATCGTCTTCAACTTCTATCTTACCCACGTTCAGACATTTTGTTATTATGTCAATCCGATTGCTTTCACCGAATATGCCTCCAATCATGTCATATCCGATTATCCTGCCCGCATTCAGGCAGTTGCTGATTCTGTTCTCTGTCGGAAGGTTTCTCAGCAGCCCCACAATACCGCCGGCATAACTGTCCCGGCACATGACGGTTCCGTAGTTTGAGCAGGAATCGAATACGCTGCCCTGACATGCACCGCAAATGCCGCCAATTTCATCGTGAGCTCCGATTTCGGCATTAATCAGATCTATAAGCGTCACTACTACTCCGGTCACGACGACTATGGCCGCCACGGTCATGAATACCGGCACTACCAGCCCTATTGTGGTCAGGGTTACCAGACCTCCTACTGTACCGAAAAATGAGAACATGGCAGCCTTCAGATCAAAGTTCTGCTTGTCGTAGATTCTCCCCAAATCGGCCATTACATCGTCGAAGTGTTCGTCAATATACTTGCCGAGAGCCGCTTTCAGACTGTTTGTCGATGATATGAAATCCTTTTCCTCGCAATGCATGATATAGCCGCTGTTGGTGCAGTTGGTGAAATGCGAGTTGCTGCTGTAACCTGTGAAACCACCCACGCGGTCATCCAGGGCACCCACGCAGCCAAAATTGTAGCAGAACACGAACTGGTCGCTGCTGCTTTCGCCGGTAAAGCCGCCTGCGTATGCGTTGCCCCAGCTGCCGTCGGCATAGACCGTTGACATGGCGCTGCTGCTGCAGTCGCAGTAGACGGAATTGTAGCTGTCGCCCACGAAGCCGCCTGCGTGGTCTCCATCGACCGTAATGTCATTGTTGAGTCCCTTGACGTTGCGGAATGTGCAGCCGTTGGACGAGCCTGCTATGGCACCGGCGTTGTCATCGTCGTTGAATATGGATATGTCCGATATGGCAATGTTTTCGAACGTGCTGTTCTTTGCGGTGCAGGCCACGGCGCCTATGTCGTCATCGTCCCATTCTATGCGGAAATTGCGTATGACCAGGTTCTTGAACGTGGCGCCGTCAAGGGCGTTGAACATGGGCTGGCTTGCCCTGGCGGTTTTCGTGCCTCCGGCCAGTGCGTGGTATATGGTGTCGCCGCCTTTCACTTCCATGCCGTCAACAGTACCCTTGAAGGTGATGTCGTTCATGCCCATGCCGCTTATGTCGATGTCGGCCGTGAGTTTTATGTAACTGTTGTTTTTGACGGCAGTCTTGAAACCGCTCAGTGTGCTCACGGCCACGGTGTCATGTGCCGATGCACCCATGCAGCCCAGCAGGGCCAGCAGTGACAGCATTAAGGATTTTCTCATATACGTTCCGTTTGTGAAACCGGTGCCGGTTTCCGTTTTATCCTGCAAAGTTAACAATTCTTGGAATTCAGAGGGATTTTACAGGCGGAAAGAAGGCGCTGGAGGCAGACGTTCCCGAGCCTGTTCATTCGCCCCTGTGGGCGGCGACTCCGCTGAACTCCTCCTTTTACCCGCCCTGAAAGGGGCTCAGTGGAAATTTAGTGGGGGAAGGCATAGATGGGGTTTGCCCGAAAAAGT
>JAKSIQ010000016.1 GCA_024398755.1 Bacteroidaceae bacterium
TCACCGCGGGAGAAGAAATGGCCAGCTCGTAAGCAAAACAGCCCGAATCACTCACCGCGGGAGAAGAAATGGCTGGCTCGTAAGCAAAACAGCCCGAATCACTCACCACAGAAGAAGAAATGGCCTGGCGGTGAATAGGAAAAGGCGGTGAGGGAACCCCCACCGCCTTTGAAAGTGATTGCGCGCTTACCGCTAAAACAGGTGCGGCGCGCTTACCGCTAAAACAGGTGCGGCGTGCTTACCGCAATGACAAAAGCGAATTATGCGCCGAAGTTGTCGAACATGATATCCTTTGGTTCGACGCCGAGTGAATCCAGAAGATCCAGCACGGTCTTGGCCATCATAGGAGGTCCGCACAGGTAGTACTCAATATCTTCAGGATTCTCATGCTGCTTCAGATAGGTATCGCCAAGAACCGGAGCAATGAAACCTGCGGTGTACTTGACGCCCATAGCATCGGCCTTCGGATCCGGACGGTCCAAAGCCAGATGGAAATGGAAGTTCGGATACTCCTGCTCAAGAGCAAGGAAGTCTTCCATGAAGAACACTTCGTCAATGGCACGTGCGCCGTAGAAATAATGCATCTCGCGGTCGCGTGTGTGCAGTGTCTTGAGCATGTGCATGATCTGTGCACGCAGAGGAGCCATACCGGCACCACCACCTACCCATATCATTTCCTTCTTTGAGTCGAAGCGCGGATGGAATTCTCCGTAAGGGCCGCTCATGATGACCTTATCACCAGGTTTCAGGCTGAAGATATAGGTCGATGCTATACCGCAAGGCACATCCATAAAGCCGGGACCCTGATCTTTCGGTTTGAAAGGAGGAGTTGCAATACGGACCGTCAGAGTGATGATGTCACCCTCGTCAGGATAGTTGGCCATTGAATATGCACGGATGGTAGGCTCGGTATTCTTCTGCTTCAGGTTGAACAGACCGAACTTTTCCCATGCCGGAATATACAGGTCGCCAATAAGCGAACGGTCAAAATCAGCATAGTTGAGATCGTATGCCGGAATCTTGATCTGGGCATAGCTACCAGGCAGGAAGTCCATATGTTCTCCAGCAGGCAGCTTGACCTTGAATTCCTTGATGAATGTTGCAACGTTCTTGTTTGAGATGACCTCGCACTCCCACTCCTTGACGCCAAGCACGCTGTCGGATACCTTTATTGAAAGGTCACCCTTTACCTTGCACTGACAGCCAAGACGCCAGTTGTCCTTAATCTGCTTGCGGGTGAAATGACCCTTTTCAGAATCAAGAATCTCGCCGCCGCCTTCTACTACCTGGCACTTGCACTGGCCGCATGAGCCCTTGCCGCCGCAGGCAGATGGCAGATATACGCCGTTCTCTGCAAGTGTGCTCAGAAGGCTTGCTCCTGAATTAACCTCGAGTTCCTTTTCTCCGTTCATTGTAATCTTGACCTTGCCACTTGCAACAAGGTATTTCTTTGCCACCAGCAGAATGATGACCAGCAGCAGAATGACGGCCAGGAATACTACGATACTTGATATATACAAATTGTCCATATCGTACCTTTTTGATTAGATTGAAAGACCTGAGAAGCACATGAATGCCATAGCCATCAGACCTACAGTAATGAATGTAATGCCAATACCCTTCAACGGTTTTGGAACGTCGGCATATTCCAACTTTTCACGGATGGCTGCCAGGCAGACAATAGCCAATGCCCAACCAATACCTGAACCGAGAGCGAAGGCTATGGAGTCACCAAAACAGGTTATGGCCTGTGAATTGGTAGCATCCATGACAATGCGCTGCTGCATGAACAGGCTGCCGCCCATGATGGCGCAGTTTACTGCAATCAGAGGCAGGAAGATACCCAGCGAAGCATAAAGTGACGGAGAGAACTTCTCAACAATCATTTCAACCAGCTGTACGATACCGGCTATGACTGCAATGAACAGTATGAAGCTCAGGAAGCCAAGTCCCAGCGGATCGAGAACCTTGGTCTGGAGCAGATAGTTTACAGGAAGTGTGATGAGCTGTACAAAGATTACAGCGACACCCAATCCCAGAGCTGTCTTCACATTCTTACTTACGGCAAGGAATGAACACATGCCCAGGAAGAAGGCGAATATCATGTTGTCGACAAAAATCGACCTTACAAGAAGACTGAAAAAATGTTCCATAGTTGTTTTGCTCTAGAGATTATTTTTCCTGAAGATCCTTGTTCTTGGAACGATGGAACCAGATGATGCAGCCTACCAGGATCAGAGCCATAGGAGGCATAATCATAAGTCCGTTGTTCATGTAACCGTGGTCATAGCACCACTGTGGGATTACCTGGAAGCCAAGAAGCTTGCCACTGCCAAGAAGTTCGCGAACAAAGGCCACTACAACCAGAATGGCTGCATAGCCGAGACCGTTGCCGATACCGTCCATAAATGAAGCGGCAGGACCGTTCTGCATTGCAAACGCCTCAAGGCGTCCCATAAGGATACAGTTGGTAATGATAAGTCCGATGTAAACGGACAGCTGAACACTCACGTCGTATGCGAAAGCCTTGAGGATTTCGCTTACTATTGTTACCAGAGCAGCTACGACAACAAGCTGTACGATAATACGTATACGGTTAGGTATGGTATTGCGAAGCAGTGATATGATGACGTTTGACATAGCTACGATAACTGTTACAGACAGACCCATCACGATAGCCGGCTTGAGCTGTGCCGTTACGGCCAGGGCTGAACAGATACCCAGAATCTGGACCACAACCGGGTTGTTTACCCAAATAGGCTGCTTGAGAGCCTCATTGTTTTTGTTTGCCATATTCCTTTAATCTTCAATTGATTCAACATTCTGCTCTTCTTCGCAGCCGTCTTCGTTGCAGCACTGCTGTGCGCAGCAGGCACCGTTCAGGAACGGAAGGTATGAAGTGAGCACCTTATTAATCATATTGTTCACGCCGGTCGATGTGATGGTTGCGCCGGTAACGCCGTCAATCTGGTAGGCCGATGTTTTGTCAGCCTTGCCGAATTTGAGAACCTGAAGGGCAACCTGACCATCGCTGGTCACAATCTTGCCGGGGAAACGGCTCTGGAAAAGGGGAGCCGCAATTTCACCACCAAGACCCGGAGTTTCGCTGGCATGTGAGAAATATACGCCATAGACTGTCTGGCGGTCTTCATCAAGAGCGATATAGCCCCAGATGACACCCCAAAGTCCAAGACCGTTCATCGGGATGACGTACTTGGTCTGACCGTCAACTTCAGCCTGGAAAACATGCAGACGACCTGCATCGTATTCAGAACTGTAACCGGTGCAGAACTCACCTTCGTAAGGTACCAGCGAGCCATCGGCCTGCATAAGCATATCGGCCTTGACAGCGTTCTGATATGCAGATGCCACATCGGCCTGATCCTTTATGTTCAGAGATGCCAGTATCTGCGCCTTTGTGTCATTGATGACATTGGCGGTCTGACGTTCCTTAAGAGTTGATGAAACGAACACCAGCAGGAAAGCCACCAGAATGACCATGACAGCTGCATATATAATGGTATAAGCGTTGCTGCTGGTATCAAGTCCCTTCTTCTTTGGTGCTGCGCCACCTTCTACAATCTCTTCGAACTCACTTTTGGGTGCGCCGCACAACGGGCACTTCTCAGGAGCTTCGTTTCCTTCGTGGACATAGCCACAAACTTTGCATTTGAATTTTTTCGTAGCCATAATCCTTATTTCTTTACAAGTCTTGAAGCTCTGCGGTTCACATTCTTCTGCACAACGCAGTAGTCAATGAGCGGAGCAAAGCAGTTCATAAGCAGAATAGCCAGCATCATGCCTTCCGGATAACCAGGATTCATGACACGGATTGTGATGGCCATGGCACCGATAAGCAGACCGTATATCCACTTGCCGCATTCTGTGCGGGCCGATGTTACAGGGTCTGTTGCCATGAACACTGCGCCGAAGCAGAAACCGCCTACGCAGATGTGCTCATACCATGGCATGGCAGCCATTGCATTGTCAGGACCCCACTGGTTGTAAACTACAGCCATTGCGATACCGCCAATGAACACTGACAACATTGTCTTCCAGCTTGCAATGCCGGTATAGAGCAGAAGCAGAGCGCCAAGAGCAATTGCTATCACGCTTGTTTCACCTACTGAGCCGGGAATGAAGCCCCAGACCATATCCATGGTGAATGCAGGAGCGGCAGCTGTTGTCGATGCTGTACCGAGAGCGGTAGCTGCGGTCATACCGTCAAGATTGGCACCAAGGCCGCAGATGGTATGGTCAACAACCCATACTGAGTCACCCGAAATGACTGAAGGATAAGCAAAGAAGATGAATGCACGGGTAATCAGGGCGACGTTCAGGAAGTTCATTCCGGTGCCGCCGAAGATTTCCTTTGCAAAGATTACCGAGAATGCCACTGCAACTGCAAGAATCCACAGCGGGCAGGTGGCGGGAACAATCAGAGGAATGATAAAACCTGATACCAGGTAACCTTCCTGAATTTCCTCGTGTTTCCACTGTGCTACGGTGAACTCGATAGCAAGACCTACAACGTATGAAACGATGAGTCTTGGCAGAACGGCCAGGAAGCCGAACCAGAACTTGTTCCAGAATGTGGCCTGGTCAAGCATGCCGGCAAGAGCGTAGTTCTGATAACCTACATTGTACATACCGAACAGCAGAGCCGGGCAAAGTGCAATGACAACCATGATCATCATGCGCTTTGAGTCAAATGAGTCGTGAATGTTCACGCCGTTCTTTGCAGTGGTATTCGGAACATAAAGGAAGGATTCGAAACCTTCATAAAGCGAACGGAAGGCATGCAGTTTGCCGCCTTCATCGAAGTTCGGTCTGATCTTGTCAAGATAATTTCTTAAACTCATAGTCATCCTGTTTTTAGGCCATTTCGGCGCGAAGGTTATTCAAGCCCTCGCGAACAATGCGCTGGAGCTCAAGCTTTGATGAATCTACAAACTCGCAGAGGGCGAAATCTTCAGGAGCGACCTCATAGATACCGTATGCCTCCATCTTGTCGATGTTGCCGGTAATGATGGCCTTGATAAGATATTCCGGGAAAATGTCCATCGGGAACACCTTGTCGTATTCGTTCGACATGATCATGTGGCGTTCGCTGCCCTTGATACGGGCATCAATGCTGAACTGCTTCTTGCAGCACATCCATGAGAAGAACGAACGGCTTACGCTGAAGTGACCGAAACGTGGAGCTATCCAGCCCATGAATTCGTTCACGTCATCACCCTCAGGAATAACTGTTACCATGTTTGCAAATGCGCCCAGGAAGTCTTCCTTCGATGCCTTGACACCGGTCAGAACGTTTCCGTTGATAATGCGGATGTGTTCGTTGCGGTTCAGACGGCCGTCAAGAATGGAAGCCAGGCTTGCGCCTACAAGAACCTTGGCGTATGAAGGCTTGGCAATCTCCTCGCCTGCTACGGCAATGACACGTGTCATGTCAACAACACCCTTGTTGAAAAGACGTCCTATGAAGATTACCACTTCGGGATCCAGAGTCCATACCACCTCACCCTTGTTGACCGGGCTGATGTGGTTGATCTGAACACCTACGTTACCTGCCGGATGAGCGCCTTTGAAAGCGTAAACATCGGCATTCTTTGCCTGTGTCAGAGTCGGATTGGTCTGCTTTGCACTGATGCCCAGTGTTGTGGGTGCAATCTTTGCAAGTGCGCTGAGTCCGGTCTGGAAGTCCAGTTCGTTGCCCTGAAGCACGAACTCGAAGTCAGGTGCAAGCGGTTTGGAATCGAAAGCCGAAACGAAAATACCACGCGGAGTATCGTTCGGATTGGCAATGACGTCATAAGGACGCTGACGCAGGAAACCGAAGAGACCGGCCTCCATAAGTGCCTTCTTAACTTCTTCACCAGAAAGAGACTGTACGCTCTTGGTTCCGAATTCAACATAACTCTGCTCTGCATCGGGCTTGACCACAATGCTCATCACCTTGCGGCGTGCACCGCGGTTCACGGCAACAACCTCACCGCTGACAGGTGAAACGAACTTCACCTCAGGGTTGTTCTTGTCAATGAACAGGGCTTCGCCGGCCTTGACCTTCTGCTGCTCTTTGACCACCGGCTTCGGAGTCACTCCGGTAAAGTCATCGGGGCACAGTGCGTACTGTCCCGCTGCCTCCACCTGGGTGATTTCCTTTGCAGGAGTTCCCAGCAACCTGATGTCCAGACCCTTTCGTAAACGAATGATTTCTGCCATTTTGTTGTTAGTTGGATATGTGTTAATTATTAAGTTCAAAATTCGTGCGCGAAATTACTAATAAAAGGCCAATCTGCGTCACGCGCGCGCAATTTGTTTTCAACAATGTAGATTTTACTGTTTTAATCAAGGCTTTGTGGCAAACTAGGCTTATCTTTGCCAGTTGTGAAATTTGCGAAAATTCTACATATCATCTCACTCGCTGTTTCTGTTCTGCTGCTTGCGGGGCAGTTGTTCTTCAGCAGCGGCCGCATGCAGGAAAAGGCGGCCGGATTGGTTGCATCGTACTCCAATTCCATCCTGGAAACAGAAATCAGCGCATCGAATATCAGATTCACGTATCCGTTCGGTATTGAAATCAACGGCATGACCGTTTACGACGAGAAGCATGACACCCTGGCATTCGTATCAATGGCAATAGCCCATTTCAAACCCGGCCAGCTGCTGCATAAAAAACTATCCATAAACGGAATAAGACTCATCCACCCAGATATCAGGCTGTCGGCCGACAGCATCGGAGCAAGACCGAACTACATGTTTCTGGCAGAGAAGTTGAAAGGCTCGGGCCAACAGCCGGAAATACTGCTGCGCGCAAACTCCATCGTTTTAAGAAACGCTTCCTTCAGGTATGACATTCTTGACCAGCCTTATACCGAAGGGTATTTCAACAGCAGCCACATAGGTGTGGAGCATCTGAACACAAGTATCTCCATCAAAGCTCTGCGCACCGACACCGTAGCGGTCAGCATCAGGAAACTGCGGCTACGTGAGCGTTCAGGTTTTGCCATACGCAGCATGCACGGAAGCATTGCCGCAGGTCCCGAATCGTTCACCATTGACGACCTGACGCTTCACACCAATGCAAGTTCCATATCGGTATCGGATTTTGAATCGGCATCGGGAATGACAGGCATCAGGAATGGAGAAATACCGGAGAAGTTCACTGCCACAGTACTTGCAGACATTACCGGCCGCGATTTCAAAGCGTTTGTTCCACAAGCCGCCAGCATGGATGACCGCATAGCATTCAATGCTACGGCTGCACGCAACGGAAACAGATTCACCGTATCGGGCTGCTCCATACAACTGGGACGCAACATGTTTTCAATGAAGTCGTCAGGTTCGGCGGTCATAGATTTTGCAGGCCCGGCAACAGATCCGGCACGATACGTGGCAGCATTGTCATTGGACGGCAGTTTTTCCAAGCGGCTGCCTGTATGGCTTGACTGCCAGTTCGCCAATTTCGGCATCAGTGTTCCACAAGCATGCCGCAATCTGGGTTCAGGCAGTTTTTCGGCAGTTGCCGATGCAGACGGCAAGTCTGCCGTCATGACAATAGGTCTTGAATCCGAATCAGGTGATGCCGAATTTGAAATCAGATATCAGGACGGTCATTATTCAGCACAGGCCGACGGACACAGAATTCAGGTCGGCAGAATTGCCGGAAGTTCCGTTGCAGGTCCGTGCAGTTTCACACTTTCGGCCGATGCCGGTTCCATTGGCAAGAATATGACCGGCAAGGCGAAACTCAACGTTTTGTCTGCCGTGATTGACGGTTACACCTACAGGAACATAGTGGCAAACGCCAATACCGACGGGAACAACCTGACGGCATTGGTAAACTTTTCTGACATCAACGGATCCATCTCGCTGCAGGCGGGAATGCATAGGGCCGATGTACCTGAATTCTGGACCAGAATAGATGCCGATTCTGTCAGACTGTACGCATACGGCATCGGAAAAGACAGTCTTGAGGTATCAGGAACACTTACTGCAAATATTTCAGACACCGACATTGACCGTATAAAGGGCCGCATGTCGGTTGACAGCCTGCTTTGTTCTCGTCCGGACGGACGCAAATGGCACATGGACAATCTGACTGCAACACTCTCCGGTGAATGCCGGGAAAAGCGTACAGCCACAGTATCAAGCGATTTCTTCAATGCCTCAATGATTGGCGAATACAAGCTGTCCACCCTGGCTTCTTCATTCAGTTCTCTGACAGCCGTCATAGCTCCGTCTTTGTCCGAATGGCTTGAAACCAACATACCAGCATGCAGAAAGAAAATTACAAATAACAATAATCTGACGCTCACGGCCAGCCTGTCAAGTCTGGACTTTTCCGATGTTGTTCTTGACAAGCCCCTGCTTCTGCCACATGAAGCGACAGCATGTGTCCGTATGGATGAATCGGATGCCAGCATGTCATGTTCCGCCTGCGTTCCGGAAATCGGTTTTGGTGACAAGCTTATCAGAGGTTTCAACCTTGACGCATCGTTGTGCGAAGGCACATTCAGTTCGGAAATCAACGGTTCGTACACATCGGGTACGGGCAAGGCTATCAGCCTGACCAATGTGGCAGGTTCCAGATATGATGACCGCGATTCCATTGACATATTCTTCCTGTTGGAAGACATGAACGGCAGCACCTCCATACCCCTGCAGACACATTGCAGATTCGACGGTCTGACGGCACACAGGTTGAAGACCAGCATTTTCATAGACCCAGCTGACATGACCTTCAATTCCGAACATTGGAAACTGTCTGTGGACAGTATCTCAATATTCAACGGTTCTACAGGCATAGGCAATCTGGCACTAAGCGATGACCTTTCATCATCACTGCTGGCAAACGGCATAATATCGGCCGATACGACCGATGTCCTGACCCTTGAAATGAATGACATTGACATGAACCGTGCTGCAAGCCTTGCCGGCGCCGACAGAATGGGTCTCAAGGGGTTGGCATCGGGCAGGCTTGATCTGATGGGCATTCTGGGAAAGCTGGCATTTGAAGGCAGCCTGAACGTTGACAGTCTTGAATTCATGACATCAAAGCAGGGCAATCTGGAATCTCATTTCAACTGGAACCCGCAATTGTCACAAGTTGAAATATGGGGTGTGGCAGTTGACAGTATCCGCTCGGCCAGAACAGTTCTTGACGGTTATTACCGTACCACCGATTCCTTTGTTGACGTGGCCATTGACGCCACCCACACAGACCTGCATTTCCTGAATACATGGACAGGCAAGTGCTTCTCGGAAATGGGCGGCAGTGCCACAGGACACCTGAGGCTGTTCGGAAGCGGTAGTGCACTTGACCTTGAAGGCGAATCGGTACTTGAAAACGCATTCTTCGACATAGAAGCCATGGGTGCCAGATTCATCGTCAAGGAAGACTCTCTGCATTTTGAACCTGGCAAAATGCTGTTTGACAACATTGTCTGCTATGACGAATACGGTCATGACGGCATTCTGAACTGTCATCTGTACCATAACTGCTTTCACAACTGGAAGGTTGACCTGAGGGCCAATGTCACCGACATGATGGTTTACAGCGTTCCAAAATCGGACAAAGGCGTCATATATGCCACTGTATATGCCGAAGGCAGTGCCGCAATGAATTATGACGGCACAAACGGACTTGACATAAAGGTCGATGCCCGCACGTCAAATGGCACCAGAATAGGATTCCGCCCATCTACCGGACAGGTTGCCAGCTACAACTTCCTGTCCATTGTTGACCGCAACGAATTGAATTCCGACACCACATCGCTGGCATCGGTCCAGACAAATGCGCCTGTCAGGAAAAGGAACTTCAACCTTGATCTTAACGTGGAATGTGACAATTCCGCCATTCTTGACCTTTCAATGGGCTCGCTGTCAGGTCTGATGCGCGGAGAAGGCAACATTGGAATAAATTATAACCGCAAGGACGGCATCAGTCTGAACGGTCTCTACAATTTGAGTTACGGCATGTGTTCGCTCTCTCTGGAAGACCTGATACGCAAAGACTTCTCGTTACGCGACGGAAGTTATGTAAGATTCAACGGTCAGGTGATGGACACAGAGCTCAATCTTCTGACATACCATAATGTGAACTCGGCCTCGATGTACGATCTTGACCCGACTGTTACACCCGGAAACAATTCAAGGGTGCGCTGTCTGATGGATGTTACAGGTACGGCCGGCAATCCGCAACTGTCGTTCGACATTGACATGCCTAACGGAACATCTCAGGAAAAAGACATTCTGGCAAGTGCCACAGCCACCGAAGAGCAGAGAAACATCCAGTTCATGTATCTTCTGGCGATGGGACGTTTCTATGCGTACGATGTCAACGCCGACGACCGCAATGCCAGCAGTCCGTCAGCAATGGAATCGATAGTGAATTCAGCCGTCAGCGGTCAGGTGAACAACATACTGTCATCGCTGCTCAACAGCGACAAGTTCACGTTATCCAGCAATCTGAGTGCCGGCAGCTATCTGTCAAATGATGCCACAAATCTCAGCAACAAGGAACTGGAAGGCATTCTCGAAGCCCATCTGCTTGACAACCGTCTGCTTGTGAACGGCAATTTCGGCTACAGGGAGAATACGATAAACAACACATCAGACTTTATAGGCGATGTGGAAGTCCGCTACAAACTGTTCCCCCGTCAGGGTATCAGTCTGAAAGGATACAACAAGAGCAACGACAAATATTTTTCAAAGACCACGCTCACCACACAAGGAGTAGGCCTGGTCTTTGAAAAAGATTTCTGACAGGCTTGGAACCTGTTTGGGAATTTTCCTTAGTAAGAGCGTGCAAACAGTACACGGCGGTGTGAAGGAGCACCGGTATATACGCACTGTCCCTCTTCGGTAGTATCGAAGTCCATCGGAATGCAGCGTATGGTTGCCTTGGTCTCTTCCTTGATCTTGGCCTCTGTTTCAGGAGTGCCGTCCCAATGTGCAAGAACAAAGTTGCCGGCATCAATCTGAGCCTTGAACTCATCGTATGAATTCACCTTGACCATACGTGAATCGCGCCATGCCTTGGCCTTTTCAAAGATGGACTTCTGGATTTCGTCAAGCAGAGCCGGAATGGTATTCTCAAGTCCTTCGAACTGTACCGTCTCCTTTTCCAGAGTATCACGGCGCATCAGTTCAACAGTACCGGCCTCAAGATCACGCATGCCAAGTGCCAGACGTACAGGTACGCCCTTAACCTCATAATCGGCAAACTTGAAGCCAGGACGCTTGTTGTCGGCATCGTCATACTTGACACTTATTCCTTTGGCACGGAGCGCATCGGCCAGAACATTGACTTTGGCGCTTATCTTGTCAAGATCTTCCTGAGTCTTGTAGATAGGAACAATTACTACCTGTATTGGTGCAAGTTTCGGAGGAAGAACCAGACCGTTGTCATCGCTGTGTGCCATAATCAGAGCACCCATAAGACGAGTTGAAACGCCCCAGCTGGTTGCCCATACGTAGTCAAGTTTGTTGTCCTTGTCAACGAACTGGACATCGAACGCCTTGGCAAAATTCTGTCCCAGGAAATGTGAAGTGCCGCACTGGAGTGCCTTGCCGTCCTGGGTCATGGACTCGATAGTATAGGTATCAAGAGCGCCGGCAAAACGTTCGGTCTCTGACTTGACGCCGCGGACAACCGGAACAGCCATATATCCTTCAACGAAATCACGGTAAACGGTCTGCATGCGGCGTGCCTCCTGCTCAGCCTCTTCACGTGTGGCATGTGCGGTATGACCTTCCTGCCAGAGGAATTCGGCTGTACGGAGGAACAGACGGGGACGCATTTCCCAACGCATTACATTTGCCCACTGGTTGCAAAGAATTGGCAGGTCGCGGTATGACTTGATCCAGTTCTTGTAAGTGGCCCATATTATGGTTTCCGATGTAGGACGTACTATCAGTTCCTCTTCAAGTTTTGCGGCAGGGTCAACAATGACACCGGAACCGTCTTCAGCATTCTTCAGACGATAATGTGTGACTACGGCACATTCCTTTGCAAAGCCCTCAACATGTTCGGCTTCCTTGCTCAGATATGACTTTGGAATGAGCAGTGGGAAATATGCGTTGACATGACCGGTTTCCTTGAACTTGTCGTCAAGTGTACGCTGTATCTTCTCCCAGATGGCATAACCGTAGGGTTTTATTACCATACAGCCACGGACAGGTGCCTGTTCCGCCAGATCGGCCTTTACAACCAGTTCATTGTACCACTGTGAATAGTTCTCACTCCTTTTTGTCAGGTCTTTGAGTTCTTTTGCCATTGCAATATGCTGTTATTTGTTCTTTCAGGCCGCAAATTTACTCATTTATCCATAAATAAGTTAATATTGCAGTATGAAACGTCTTTCATTTGCTGCTGCTCTTCTGGCCATAACGTCACCATCATGGGGAGACGGCCCGGCATCTCTGTCATCAAAGACAGAAGTCTGGGCCGAAGGTCTGATTGAGGAGATTCTGTCACCCCGCATAATTGCATGCGGAGACTGGATGAGACCGCCGGTAATTACACTGGGAACCGATGAGACTCTTGAGTTCTCGTTTGACAGGCTGTCAAAAGAACCGCATCAGTTCAATTATCACATTGACCACTGCGATGCCGACTGGGAAGTATCCGATCTGCAGTATTCGGAATATATGGACGGTTTTGACAACGAGCAGCTTTATTATGATGATTATTCACGCAACACCACTTTTGATTATACCCATTTCAGCCTGACAGTTCCCAATGAAATGAACACCCCGATACTGTCCGGCAACTATAAGCTCACCATTTCCGAGAGTGATTTTCCAGTGGCCGTATTCCGTTTCTGCGTTGTAGAGCCTGCGGCTGCAATAAAGTCAGCCGTTTCCGACATTACCGACATTGACACCCGGGAAACCCACCAGCAGGTTACCGCCAGTGTGGAATCGTCAGAACTGGCATGTTTTGATGCCCGAGAGGAACTGAAACTTACAGTGATGCAGAACATGCGCTTTGACAATGCGGCACGTATGGTTGCGCCCGATTTCATTCAGGGAAGCACTGTCATCTGGCAGCACTGCGAACCTATGATATTCGATGCCGGGAACGGTTTCAGACGCTTTGAGATTACCGATTTCTATGCCAACACCCAGAATGTTGACAAGATAAGCTACTATGATCCGTTCTACCATGCCATGCTGTGCCATGACGAACCTGGCAGAAATTTCCGTTATGAAGGAGACCATGGAGGACGCATGTACATAAGAAGCACAGAAACAGGAGTTACCGATTATGACACCGAAGCCGACTATGTCTTTGTACACTTTGAACTGTATTCCGACCTTGTTGACGGAGGAAGCCCCTATATATATTACCAATACGACGGCGCTGGTTTTTCAGCACGTCACAAGATGCAGTACAGGGGAACACGTCCACATTGCTACGAAGCGGTTCTGCCGTTGAAGATGGGGTCATACGACTACCAGTATCTGTGGGTACCCGATGGAGCGAACCGTGCGGAAACAGGGCAATTCGAAGGCAATTTCCATCAAACCGGGAACGAATACATGCTGTTCCTGTACCAGAGACGTCCGGGAGACCGGTATGACCGCCTGGTAGGTTATTCCACTACAATCTTCAAATAAAGGATTCATAGGTCAGAGTCGGTCAATCAGAATGTCCATCTGAGCAATCCTGTCACTCAGCACCTGCTTCATCTTTGCCACAGCCTGTTCGAAGGTCATCTCTTCATCGCCGTTTTTCATATCAGGCATGAACCTGCTGAACGGATAGATGGTTTCATCAATATGAGCGCTGACCGAAAGCTCCGTTGCAAGACTGTCCATATAGTCAAAAATATAAGGATCAACCTTTGATTTATAACTGTCCCATCTGGATTTGACTCTGCGTACGAACGCCGTGTCATTCTTCAGATACATATACCAGATTCCATCTGTGAACAGAGATTTGTCAACATCATTGAAAGTTCTGTAGTCAAAGTCCCATAACGGGCCGGCAAACAGCTTGCCGTCCTTCTTTTTGTACCCATACACTGAGAAACAATTGAAGAATTCGCCATTATTGGTCAGCGACTGGACCAGTCCATAATCAATGAATGAATTCATATCATAGTACTGCGAAGAAGCCGTTTCATAATCCCCGCTCACCAGACACTGTTCAAAGCCGTTGTAGAAGCTACTGATGCAGTCAAGAAATGACGAATCGCATATTTCATCATCGGGTGACTTGACATTGACAGGCCAGCCGTTAATTGCAGTCCTGAACTTCCACGCCTCGTCATAGTAGTTGTCCATCTCCAAAAGATAGCCGACATTCACATCAGCAGAATCGGCTCCGATTTCATCAATGTCCACACGGTTTTTGTTGACATTGATCTTTTCAGTAATCTGATACAGTCCCTCGTGTTTGCCGTTCAGTACCAGTTCCGCGAATTTTGATTTGGGAGTCCACTCCAGGCCGTCGGCCATCTGGCCCAGTCTGAAAGCAACGGCATTTCGCATCTCCGTACGGTCGCGGAAATTGGCCAGGAAGCACCATGTCTTGTTTTTCGGCATGCCAAGAATCGGACGTTTCTTGTCAAACTTGACATTGAATGCCACCTTCGGATAAGTGGCGGTTCCGTTTCCGCGTTTTTTGACGAGAACCGAATCTCTGCTGTCCGGAAGTTTGCCGAAACCGTAGGTCTTCAGTTCCGCAGCAAGCCATTCCGTCTTTGATTCTATGGATTTGCCCTGATTGGTAGCGACAACTATCACCGGCAGACCTGTATATGGCAGGAACGATATGCTGTGGAACACGTCCGACGGTGCAATACCCTGAATGCGTATCTGAGCCGGATACTTTGCCGAGCAGTATATCGGAGTTTCACCGCTGACAAGTTCGTCACCATTCCAGATTATCGAACCGTCACCTACAGAAAACCTCGGTATGAGTTCACAAGGCAGTTCAATTGAATCGGCCGATATCATCAGCAGATTGTACGGATCGAGTCCGGTGCACACGACATCGCTTTTCAGACTGGGGTTATCTTCTTTAAGAAAGGCGAAATACGTGAATTCACTGTACTTTGTCTCCCCTTTGTTATCTTCCTGGCGCGGGTCTGTCCACCCCTCAGGAAATGACAGAGACATGCAGCCGGCAAGCCAGAAACAAGCCAGTATTGACAGGCATGATATTCTTGCTGTTTTCGTCATATTACCAGGATGAAATTGAATCGTTCAACATCTTGAGTCTGGACGAATAATTCTTTTTCAGTTCCTCAACCGATTCGTCCCATGACATGGATGCATCGGGGTTGCCCGTTACCCTACCCGGCCATGCCTTGTCGTTGACTACCATCGAGTTTTCTATCATTTCGGCCTGACTGTCAATATATTCCGGAATCGATGCGAATGACGGATAATATGTCTGCCAACGGCGTTTTACCATGCTTTTGAAAACAGGATCAAGGAAAAGCCTTGAATACCACAGGCTGTTGTCATTCGAAGTGAAATCGGTGATTTCATAATCATACAGAAGGAATGAACTGCTGGGATTGAATGCGGCAAGGTCGAAATCCCATACAGGTCCGGCAAACAGTTTGCCATTCCGGTCCTTGTAGTACCATATTGATCCCGGCAGGCGCGCATCCGTGCAATTGGTCAGTTCAAGCACAATCCAGACATCGGCAAACGATTCCAGATCAATAAGTTCTCTATATGCAGGATCGGGAACATCCGCACGATACAGCAGCTGCTCAATTTTCTTGAAATAATCCTCTATGTAATCAATCTGCATATCGTTGATTACATCTTCATTAGGAGATTTGATGTTGATTGGCAGGTGTCTGACAGCTGTATTGAACGAAATATTGTCAACATACCGGTCACATTCAAGCAGATAGCCGCCGGTCAGGTTCTCTCCCGCGGTATCGGTCAAACACATTTCAGTAATGTTGACCCTGTTCTTGCCGATTCTGATCTGTTCGGCAATAAGATACAGGCCACAATACTTGCTGTTGACAAAGAGTTCACAATACCGTGAGTCAGGAGTCCATGGAAGACCTGTCCTTGAGGATATTTCGAATGCCACCCGGTTTCTCAGCATGGTACGGTCAGCAGCATTGGCCAGGAAGCACCAGCGTGTGTGTCTGTTCATTCCCATGAATGACGATTTGTTGTCGAACTTCACCGTATACGATTTCTTGAGGTTCTGCAGCGAATTGTTGCCACGATACTTGGCCTGCGACGGATATATGACATCGCTGTAACCTGACTGCTGACCCGACAACTTCAATATGGAACTTGCCCAGACGCTCTTGTTGGTGATAGACCTTGATGATACGATTGAAACCACCTGGAAGCCGGTATAATCGCCCTGCGTTATGGAAAAGGTGTATTCCTTATACTGTCCGTCCGATGCATACAGTCTGTACGTGACAGGCGAACTGAAATCATTAGGCGTTTCTCCGGGAACCTGATCCACACCATCTACAGTCACCTTGGCCGCCACGCAATCCCAAGTGGGTACAAGACACATGGAATCAAGACGGTAATGTTCTACAACAGCGGAACACACATCGTTCTGTTTCGCTGAAAACACCAAATCGGCCATGAGATTGTCATTGGTCATAGCGTTGATTCGGAATGACTTGAACCTCACCTTGTCAATGGTGCACTCGACAGGCTTCCAACTCTGGTCCGTCACTATATTACCGCCTAACGGAGTAAGTTCGAACTTGTCAAACATATCATTTCCGCATGCCGTCAACAACAGCATGACCGATGATATGAAAAGCAGTTTCTCAATTCTCATGCTCAATATCCGTCTATGTCAGAAATTGTTTTGCCGGATGGTGTGCCATTTGTATGACCCATGGATCCTGTGCTGACCATCAGCCATTCACCTGTTCCGTCGGGAACACGGACAATACTTCCTGCAATCGCCGAACTTAGTGTCACAGTGGTCCATCCGGTACTTTTGGAACCTCTCTTCACTTCATCATAAACATATTTCGCTTTAGTAAAGTCAACATGACCGTCACTAGTGCTGCCGTCACGCAGGCAAAGGCGGAAATTCTTCTGGACATAGTCTTTCAAATCAATTTCTGAAAGATCTGCCACATAATATCCGTATGGATCAATATTGGTTTCCACCAGTGTTGTCCACACAGTCTTGTTGTCTTCATTCATATCTTTGATTCTGCTCCAACGAAGTTCAAAGCCGACAATGTTGAACTTTTCCGATGAATTGTTGAACAGTTCAACCTTGTTGTTCTCAAAATCAATCTCATTAATGACTATTGGAAGCATCTTCTGGTCTATGTCACCAACCTTTGCCCCATTTGCAGTTCCAGGTGTCGAAACCGCGTAAACCCACTCGCCGCCAACTTTAGAGAAAGAATATGCGACACCTTCGGGGCTTTCACACTTCTGCATGTGAACCTGATTCCATCCTACACCTTTCTGTCCGCGCACAAAGACCGATTTTTCCAATCCGGTAGCATCCTGAAGAAAGATGTATGTGTTCTTGCGGGCTGAAAAATCTCGTTTCAGGAAACCGGAGACATTCTCCTTTCCAGCTTCATAAGCAAGACAAAGGTATGATTTCGGACCTATGACCTCATCGGTACCTACCCAAAGCGTCTGCTTGTCTTCAACTCCGTCATTCACCCTGAAACGTCTTATCTTGGCACCTCTCAGAGAGACCTTGGTATCACTGGAATTGTATAGTTCAATATAGTCTTTAAAACCATTTATTTCGTTCAATGATACGGCGGAAATGTCGGGAAGCTGGTTTCCACCATCTATTCCCGTCTTGGAATCATCACTACTGCAGGCTGCAGCAAAACACACCATACCAACCAGTGTGACACTCTTGCAGAAATCCAATACACTTTTTGTCATAATCTGTATTATTTATTTGCTGTATTTGTTTCAGAACTGACGTTCAACCTTACTTTCATAGCCGTCATACATGATCAGATATTTGTTCATCTGTTCTTTTGTATACTTTCCGTTTATTGGCAACACACCCTGCGAAGGCTCTTTGGCATTCTTTATTCTGTCAGAATATTTCCCCTGCAAATCCTTGCGGAGCAATGAGACCTGATACTGCGCATAGTCCTTGCTGTCATCGTCGTATTCAGCCTCATATCTGGAGACATATTTTTCAGCCATCTTCACCACCCTGTCTGTAAAGTTGCAGTTTACAAGCACTGTCCCGTCAGACTGCACGGCGCTGGAGAAGCCGTACAGGTTCTCAGTGAGCGGTAATGCAGGCCCTTCGGCACCATCAATCACGAACGACAGGTCTGTAAAAATATATGTGGCATCAATGGGGACCGTCACAGTCACTATTGTGAATCCCTCCTGAGTCAATGAGTCCTTCATTGTCATTGAAGATGTCATTTCCTTGTATTCGTAGAGTTCGTCATAGGTTGTCACCCAGATGTTGTCTTCACCGTATTTTCCGTACAAGTCATAGATTTCACACAGGAAATCCAAAGCATCCTTCTGAGGACGGTGGTCAAGTTTACCTACCAGCTCCGGCTGTTCAGACGTGCTCTGCACTCCAAGTTCTTGTATCTTGTCATCATAGTTGGCTTCTGTGAATCCGCCGAACACCTCACGTTTTTCAAGCGATGTGGAATCGTCCATAAGTCTGACAGGCTGCGATATTCCATTACCTGTAGTTGCACGAGTCATATGGACATAAGGACTGATGAGTGCGGCCTCAAGGTATGAACCGTTTCCGTCAGGCTGGGCAAGCACCTTCATCGGATAACCTATCTTGCTGTACGTCTTTTTATAATCGGTTTCAATTCCTTTGACAAGTGCTTTCACATCATGTTCAAGCGTGTCAGTCTCGGAAGTGGGTACGTTATGCCAATGGACGGCGTTACCCATATCGGTCATAATCTGCAGTTCCTCCCACGATATGTACGGACTGAAAACCGATTTGTTCACATCAAGAATGAAACCTTCGGGATTGTATTCCCCGGACAGTGAGGGCCAGATGGCAGAACCGAATGTGAAACGGCGGTCATTGCCGCATCCGTCAGTGAAACAGAGCGGGTACTGCTGTCTGTAACCTGTGGTCTTCCTCAATCCGAGATGGAAGAACTCCTGATTGTCAATCCATCTTCCGTTGATTGTAGCAAACACTCTTGACCACGCATTAACCGATGCGTCATCAACAGTATAGCAGAATACCATGTGCTTGTTGTACTTCAACGGCGCTACTCTGACACTGACAGGCTGTGTACCAGGCACCTTGAATTTGAACGTCACATTTTCCGGATCGGAGCCTGGAACCGGCATGGAGGCACGAGTCAGATGGCCGCCGGCGTCCGGCGTACTCTGATTGCAGATAATGTCCGGTTTTACCGACATGGTATATACATCCTTGAGCAGGTTGGCGCCCGAAGGGTCTTTTGCACGCATTTTGACAGAAAGCTCACTTTTGAAGCCTTCATCCTTCTCTATGCTCGTCATCCAATGTGTCGATGACAACTGCACCGTCTCAATGTTTCCATTGTAATTTCTGTAGCAGACATTCATATCGAACAGATCGAGGGCATCGTACGAGACATCCACGACATACGATATCTGATCGGGCAGATTCAGGCGGTTTATGCATGATGTGCATACAAGCACCGCCAGTGCGGAAAGAGTCTTTTTTCCAATAGTTCTCATATGATATGTCCGTGTCACTTGACAGAGTTAATTTCCTTGTCCATCCAATCTATTCTGAGTCCGATGAATGTTTTAAGACGGGTTACAGCATCCTCAAAAGAAAGTCCGTCATCATCATTCTGATATGAAGGCGCATACATGCCGTATGGATACAGATTTTCTGATGCATGCACTGCAGGTGCCACAACACATGCAAGGCTGTCAATGCAAGCGTATATGCGCGATTCTACCGCCGGTTTCAATTCAGCCCATCTGGTCCTGATCTGGCTGCAGAACTCCAGATTGTCCTTCAGATACCTGTACCAATGGAACTCCGTAAAGAGCTCCAATGAATCGTTATTGAAGGAACCATATTCAAAATTCCACAACGGACCGGCATAAAGCCTGCCGCCATTCTTCTTGTACGAATATACCGATTTCTGGTCACACAGACCGTTATTTGAGGTCAGAGACTGTATCAGACCATAGTCAACGAATGAACGCACATCAATGGAATCGTACACATCACCGTATGCCCCGCTTTCCAGATTGTCTTCAAGGCTGTTGATGAAAGATTTGATATAAAGCAGCTTGGAATAGTCGCAGTCATCACCGGTAGGCGACACCATATTGACATACCAGCGGTTAGTCTTTGAGCGGAACTTCCAGAGTTCGGAATAGCTGCGATCCATATTCAGAATATAAGCGTCGGTTTCATCAATGTCAATGCGGTCCTCATCGATGCATATCTGTTCCGTTATCTGATAAAGTCCCTGGTATCGGCCGTTGACCGTCAGATTGGCATAACGTGAAGAAGGAGTCCATTCAAGTCCGCCAGCCAGCCGTCCCATTTCAAAAGCCACCGAACTGCGAAGCTGCGTCCTGTCTTCGAAATTGGCCAGGAAGCACCAGCGCCTGTTGCTCTTCATGCCCATGAGCGGAAGATCATGCAGCGATTCCAACTTGAACGACATTTTTGGTGCATTGTCTGACATGCGCATATACCTGACACGTACTGAATCTTTTGAATCGGGCAGCTGTCCCATGCCACGGGTTATCATGGTGGCATCCAGCCAGTCATTCCGTGAGTCCAATCCTGCACCGCCATCGACTGTTATTTCAATGACCGGAAGATTGGAATACGGCACGAATGACAGACTGTGGTATTCTGTCTTTCCTGACGCACCTTCTATTCGGAGAAGAGCATCCTGGTTAAGCGAGCAATAAATTTCACTTGCTCCGCTGACCAGTTTTTCACCGTTGTAGAACACCGTACCATATTCAGTTGAGAATCTGGGCTTGAGCATGCAGGGCATATCCAGAGGGAAGTCCAGAATCATGGCAAGGCCCACCGTACTCAGATCGTCACAGTATATATCACGCTCCCGACAAGGGTTGTCTTCCGTGAGGAAGGCGAACGATTTCGAGTTTATCGCCCCTGTAATATCCGACATCTGTTTGTCGATAATATGCCTGCGCTGTTCAATCCAGTCATCAGACAAGGACAATGACGTACAGCCCGACACAAGGATGAGCAGGGAAAGCATACTTGCCGATATGAAATGTTTCCTTACCATGCGCTGATATTGTTGTCCATAAATGTCCACCTGGCCTTCAGATGGCTGTTCAATGAATCGACGGCTTCCTTCCATGGAAGTCTGGCATCGGCATTTGCATTTTGGTCTGTTTTCCACAGCGTAAGGCTAAGCTGTGCCGACTCACTTATTACGGAAGCCTGTTCCCCCACATAGTCAGTGATTGACCGCAAGGCCTCCTTATGCTGTATCCAGCTGTCCTTTACCGCATTTACGAAAGCCTCGTCCCGGAACAGTCTTGAATACCACAGGCTTCGGCTGGCACTGCCGAAATCGACCGTCTCATAATTGCGAAGAATGAAGCGGTCAACCGTATTGAATGTGTACTTGTCAAAATCAAGCAGAGGTCCTGCAGACAGTTTTTCTCCTGCATTCTTGTAATACCATACCGAATACGGATATGTGGCCGATTCGCACATGGTCATCTCAAGGGCAATCCAACAGTCCGCAAAAGTTTTGATATCCACAAGGCTGCGATATGCGATATCAGGAACTTCCTTCTGGTACAAGTACTGTTCAATGCGCTTCATGTAATCCTTTGCATAATTTTCCTGATTCAAATCAGGATTCTCCGGATAGACAATATTAACAGGCAGTTCCCTGACTGCTGTCTTGAACCAGTGTTTCTCCCTGTTCTGATCGACCTTGAAAAGGAAACCGGAATTTGACGGATTACTGCTGTCAGATGCCGACAGACTGACCTTGTCGCTGCCAACTTCCACTTGTTCGGCAAGAAGATACAGGCCCTTGTATTCGCTGTTCACAAACAGTTCACAGTATTCACATGAAGGCACCCAGCACACATCCATGATTGAACTTATCCTATAGGCCACTTTGTTTCGCAGGAATGTACGGTCCGGAATATTTGCCACAAGACTCCATCTGGTTCCCGGTTTCATGCCCAGCATTGAAGTCTTCCTGTCAAGTCTGACATCAAACGATTTTTTTGTTGACGAATAAGAATTGTCGTAAAGGAATCTGGCTGAGGCGCTCCCCTTATAAGTCACATGCCCGACGTTCTGGTCCGCAATCTTCATACTGGCCGGAATCCATGAATACTGGTCCGATATGTTTTTTGACGAGTACAGTGAAATTACCGGCAGACCGGTATAGGAACCCTGTTTGAGCACCAAAGCATAAATCCTGTAACTGCCGTCCGATGCATACAGACGATATTTCAGGGTATCGCTGAAATCATTTGCAGTAACTCCGGGCAACTGATCGGTGCCATCGACCGTAACCTTTGCCGCAACACAGTCCCAGCTTGCAATAAGGCTGTCCTTGGGAAGATAATAATGGCTTACCAAGGCAGTGTAGCAATAAATGGAATCGTTTGCCACTCCGTCGAACGCGAATTTCAAATCGCTTAGGACCTCGTTATTGGCTGATGTCAGAATTGCGAATGACTTCAGCACCACCTGGCTGATAGAGCAATCTGTCGGAGTCCATGTACCGGCGTCCGATTCCGTTCTTTTTTCTCTGGAAAGACTGTCATATCTGTCAAACAGATCGGTACCACATGCACTTGCAAGCAGCACGGCAATCGGTACGGCAATCGGTACGACAATGGAACGCAGCAGTCTGTTCATCTTCTATTCTTCGAAATCTGTTCTGCAAAAATAATAAAAAACGCGCGCGGGCAAGCAACATGTTTCATTTTGCACGCAGTTTTTTTGTATGTTTGCAGTGAATTCAAGAAAAAACGGGAATCATGCAACCTCTTGCCGAAAGAATGAGACCAAGGTCTCTGGACGATTATGTAGGCCAGCAGCACCTTGTCGGCCAAGGAGCCGTATTGCGCCGCATGATTGATTCCGGCCGCATTTCATCGTTCATACTGTGGGGACCTCCAGGAACAGGCAAGACCACGCTGGCCCAAATTGTGGCAAGCCGTCTTGAACTGCCGTTCAGCACGTTGAGCGCTGTGACAGCCGGAGTCAAAGAAGTGCGTGACGTAATTGACCGTGCCAAAGCGAACCCGCTGTTCCGCACAAAGGGCAGTCCCATCCTTTTCATCGATGAAATCCACCGTTTCAACAAAGCCCAGCAGGACTCTCTGCTAGGTGCTGTGGAACGCGGAGACATAACGCTTATCGGCGCAACCACCGAAAACCCGTCTTTCGAAGTCATACGTCCGCTGCTTTCACGAATGCAGGTCTACGTACTGAATTCACTCGGAAAAGAAGACCTGCTGAAACTTGTGGAACGCGCCATATCGACCGATGAAATCCTCAGCCGCCGTCACATCGAACTGAAAGAAAACACCGCCCTGCTGCGTTTTTCCGGGGGTGATGCACGCAAGCTGCTCAACATTCTCGAACTTGTTGTCGAAGCATGTGGCGACGGCGACGTCTCCATTACCGACAGTCTGGTCACCGAATGTCTGCAGCAGAACCCGCTTGCCTACGACAAGGACGGCGAGATGCACTACGACATAATATCGGCCTTCATAAAATCCGTCCGTGGCAGCGACCCCGATGCCGCCCTTTACTGGCTGGCACGCATGGTCCAGGCCGGCGAAGATCCGGCTTTCATTGCCCGGCGTCTCATTATTTCCGCCAGCGAAGATGTCGGGCTTGCAAACCCCAACGCCCTGCTTATAGCAAACGCAGCATTCGACGCGGTACAGAAAATAGGCTGGCCCGAAGGACGCATTCCGCTGGCCGAAGCAACCGTTTACCTGGCAACCAGTCCCAAGAGCAATTCCGCATACATGGGCATCAACACCGCACTTGAAACGGTGAATCAGACGGGCAATCTGCCGGTACCTCTGCATCTGCGCAACGCCCCCACTTCACTCATGAAGGATTTGGGCTATTCGGCCGGGTACAAATACGCCCACGACTACCAGGACCATTATGTCAAGCAGCAGTACCTGCCTGACGAACTCAAGGACACAACATTCTGGACAGCGCAGAACAACCAGCAGGAGCTCAAGATCAAAGAGCGCCTCGATGCGTTGAAATCCCGCACCGACTGATTCCTCCCCCGTCCACCCCCTTCCTCCCGCCCCGTCCTCCCCTCTTCCTCCTCCCCTTCCTCGGTGTGACTCGGCCGGCGGGTGAGTCACGCAAAGGAAAAGCGCAGAAAGCCCGGTGTGACTCGGCCGGCGGGTGAGTCACGCAAAGGAAAAGCGCAGAAAGCTCGGTGTGACTCGGCCGGCGGGTGAGTCACGCAAGGGAAAAGCGCAGAAAGCCCGGTGTGACTCGGCCGGCGGGTGAGTCACGCAGGGGAAAAGCGCAGAAATGGAAGCAGTGAATCTTGAAGCAGTGAATCTTGGATCAGTTGATGAACAGCAGTTCGCGGTATTTCGGCATGGGCCACAGGTCATCATCAACAATCTCCTCAAGACGGTCAATGTAACTGCGCAGCCCCACAAGTGCCTGAGCCACATCATAGTAGCGTGCTGCCGTCTCGTATTCACCAGGCGCGTTGTTGGCAATCTTCCGGAGTTCGACCATTGCATCGACACCGTTCTTCAGTTCTGTCACAAGACTTGAAATCTCGCTCACAAGGCCCATTTCGACCGATGCCATCTGTTCAAACGCAGACGGATACAGTTCCTTCAGCAGCTTTATGTTATCAAGAAGCCTGGTCTGATACTGCAAAGCGGCTGGAATGATATGGTTATATGCCATGCGTCCAAGAACGCGCGCTTCAATCTGAACCTTCTTGGCATAGATTTCCCACTTGACCTCGTTGCGCGCTTGAAGTTCAACTTCGCTGTAAATACCAAGACTTGTAAACATTTTTACCGACTGCGGAGTGGTAAATGCCTTGAACATCTCGGGCACCCGAATCTCGGTATCAAGACCGCGTCGCACTGCCTCCTTCTGCCATTCCTCAGAGTAGCCGTTGCCGTCAAAGCAGATGGTGTCAATGACGCTTGCAATCAGAGGTTTCAGCGTATCCATCACGGCCACATTGAGCTGTATGCCATTTTTCATAGCCTTGTCAACATCGGCCTTGAACTGCAGAAGCTGTTCGGCCACCGCAGCGTTCAAAGTGGTGAGAGCACCCGCACAGTTGGCGCTCGAGCCTACCGCACGAAACTCGAAACGGTTTCCGGTAAAGGCAAAAGGCGAAGTCCTGTTACGATCAGTATTGTCAAGGAAAATCTCAGGAATCTCAACCAGTCCCACCGACTTGCCGCGCTTGCCTGCAATCTCAATGGGAGTGTCAGACGGCACTTCAAGCAGTTTTCTCAGCACTGACGTCATGGTCTGTCCCAGGAAAGCTGACACTATTGCCGGAGGGGCCTCGTTTCCACCCAGACGATGGGCGTTTGTGGCCGATGCAATCGATGCCTTAAGCACTGAATTGTGCTTCTGCACGGCAGCCAGCACGTTTACAAAGAACGTGATGAACTGCAGATTGCCCATTGCATCCTTGCCAGGTGCAAGCAGCTGCACGCCGGTATCGGTTCCAAGAGACCAGTTGTTGTGTTTTCCGGAACCGTTGATGCCGTCAAACGGCTTCTCATGGAACACAACCACAAAGCCGTGCTTGCGTGCCATGGCATTCATGACGTTCATTATCTGCTGGTTCTGGTCATTTGCCAGATTCGCTTCGCCGTATATAGGAGCCAGCTCGAACTGGTTCGGAGCAGCCTCATTGTGACG
Organism: Bacteroidaceae bacterium; assembly: GCA_024398755.1. Lineage (GTDB taxonomy): Bacteria > Bacteroidota > Bacteroidia > Bacteroidales > Bacteroidaceae > Colenecus. Next base: position 25,877 of record JAKSIQ010000016.1, read on the forward strand.
CGTCTTCAATGGAATGCCCAGCTTGTAGCCGGCAATCTCAATATCACGCATGAAAGCGGCCACCCTCGATGGAATGGCACCGAAATAATGGTCGTCCAGCTGCTGGCTTTTGGACGATGCGTGTCCCATCAGCGTACGTCCGCACAGCATCAGGTCGGGACGCGTGGCATACAGATCCTCATCGACCAGGAAATACTCCTGCTCCCAGCCAAGATATGAAATGACCTTGCTGACTTTCGGGTCAAACAGACGGCACACCGGAAGAGCCGCATCGCAGACAGCCTTCAGGGCCTTCTTGAGCGGAGTCTTGTAGTCAAGAGCCTCGCCGGTATATGATATGAACACGGTAGGTATGCACAGGGTATCGTCCTGGATGAACACAGGAGACATGGGGTCCCAGGCCGTATATCCGCGGGCCTCGAAGGTTGCGCGTATGCCTCCGTTCGGGAACGATGACGCATCGGGCTCCTGCTGTACCAGCATCTTGCCGTCAAAACACTCAATCATACCGCCTTTGCCGTCATATTCCATGAACGAGTCATGCTTTTCGGCGGTACCCTCGGTCAGAGGCTGGAACCAGTGGGTAACATGGGTCACACCATGTTCCATAGCCCACGTCTTCATTCCGGCAGCAACACCGTCGGCAGTGCTGCGGTCAAGAGGTTCGCCGTTGTCAATGCAGTTGACCAGTGCGGTGTAAATGCCCGCATCAAGGTACTTGTGCATTTTCTCCCTATTGAAAACCAGTTCGCCGAAATACTCTGACGGACGTTTATCAGGCAGTTCAACGTCAACAGCCTTCTTCTTGAAGGCCTCCTGTACAACATCAAATCGCAATCTGCTCATAGAATAATGTATTATGTCACAAAATTACTGCAAAAGCGCGACTGTTACAGCACCGCAACCATTTTTAACAGCAGCGCTCACAAAAGACCCGTTTCACCGGTCTGTTTTCCGAGTCTGATAATCCAGAAGCGCCAATCTGTAAAGCTTGTAGAAAGAGAACAGGAACAGGACAGGATGCCTGCCCGTAAGGTTACGTCTGATGAACGGATACGCCACACGCCCAAGGCAACGGACCGGAGCGGCCAGATGCAGACGTGACAGATTACGGTATGTGTTCAGCAGTTTCGATCCGTTTCCAACGGAGTTTTCAGCCTGCAGCAAAGTGGAAACCGCCGCATCAGTCTTTGCCAGATAATCGGCGTTGTCATCGATGCCAGTATGTATCAGCGGGTTGTCAATATGCAGAATCGGCACGCCGCGGCTTTCCAGGCACATTCCAAACTCCACATCCTCGTATCCGTAGGCTGTAATGCCTTCATCGAACCGGACCGACTGGAAAACGCTGCGGTCAATGAGGAATGAGAACGGAGTGAAGTTGTCATACGGGTGCCGGCTGCGGAATTTTGCGGACCGATGACGGTCGGCAGCCTTTTCATAGCGATAGCGCAGTTCCTTTCCCGGCGCCGGGAGCCTGTCCGGATGCCTCAGTCCGCCACAGATTACAGATGCCTGTCCTGCAACTGCCATATATGCGGCAAGGAACGTATCACTGTCCGTTTCCGCATCACAGTCAATGAAAAGCAGTTTGTCATAAACCGCATTGTCAGCCAGGAAATTCCTGATGGCGGCGCGTCCCTTGTTGCTGTCAAGCGCAAAGTAGCGGCATCCTTCCAGGGCCGATGCCGTTGACGCCACCTTTTCCTTCAGCGTCAGGTCTGACGAACAGTCGTCGGCAACCAGCAGTTCAAAGCCCGATGCTATTGCACGGCCCTGCCTATGCAGTTCCTTGAGCAAGTTGCTGCAATCCCAGTTGTAAACCGGAACCAGCACAGACAGTCCTTCAGAAACCTGATTATCCATAATTCACAAATCTGACACTTCCATACCATACAGAGAGAAGTCGGCGCGGGCGGGGTCATCGGGCCATACCATAGCCATGTGTTCCGTTATCTCCTTTGCCGTCTTCAGATCGGCGCTGTTACGCAGCGTGAGTCCCATCCGCCTGGCAGCCTGATAAACATGGGTGTCAAGCGGAATGATGAGCTGTGACGGCGACACATTTGTCCATATGCCGAAATCGACCGGACTGTTGCGACGCACCATCCAGCGCAGAAACATGTAAAATCTTTTATTGGCCGATGTACTACCAGGAACCGGAATGCCCTGAACGCCTTCAAAGAACGAGCAGAGATTCGCCACGCCTTCATCAAGCAGATGTCCCGGCTGAAAGAATGCCTCAAGACTGTCGTTTTCATCGTATGCTTTTGCCAGTCTGTCACACAGTTCCAAAAAATCGGACCACTTGTAGAAACGGTACAGGCACGCTCCGGCATCGGTCTCTATACCGTTGAAGCAACGGTTGGAAATGAACCTGTACGGCCCGCCGTGTGCATCCATCATTGTATGGATTTTTTCAAGGACACCAAGAAAAACCCTACGGCTTCCGTACGCCATCCATGCCGAAATGAAAGCCGACACTTCAATATCATGACGGTCCGTGTAACGATGCGGAAACTGCACCGGGTCAGAACCGATGAAATGGGCGTTTTCGCATTTGTCGGCCGCCTCTATCAATTCGCGTTTCAGCTGGCCGTTCATATTCCAAGCGGTTTTTCTTGAATTATCATACTGCAAAAATAGCAATCCCCTGACATTTTTCCACTTCAAAAGCATAACTTTGCATTCTCAAAACTGAAACAACTAAAATTAGGTACATATATGGCAGAAAACACCACAGCCGAGAGCTCAGAGAAAAAGAGCCTCAACTTCATTGAGGAAATGGTAGAAAAGGACCTTGCGCAGGGTAAGAACGGAGGTCGCGTCCAGACCCGTTTCCCGCCGGAACCCAACGGTTATCTGCACATAGGACACGCCAAAGCAATCTGCATGGACTTCGGCATGGCCGAAAAGCACGGTGGAATCTGCAACCTGCGTTTCGATGACACCAACCCCACCAAAGAAGATACAGAATACGTTGATGCCATCAAGGAAGACATTCAGTGGCTTGGTTTCAAGTGGGAGAACGAGTTCTACGCATCGGACTACTTCCAGCAGTTGTGGGACTTTGCCATCGAACTCATAAAAGAAGGCAAGGCATACATTGACGAGCAGCCTCAGGAAGCCATTCTGGCACAGAAAGGTACGCCGACACAGCCCGGTCAGAACAGCCCTTACCGCGACCGTCCCATTCAGGAGAACCTTGACCTGTTCTACAAGATGAACAGCGGCGAACTGGAAGAAGGCTCAATGGTGTTGCGTGCCAAGATTGACATGGCACACAACAACATGCTGTTCCGTGACCCCATCATTTACCGCATTGTCAAGACACCGCATCACCGCACAGGCACCAAGTGGAAGGCATACCCGATGTACGACTTCGCACACGGCCAGAGTGATTTCTTCGAGGGCGTGACACATTCGCTCTGCACACTTGAATTCGTGCCTCACCGTCCGCTCTACGACCTGTTCATTGACTGGCTCAAGAAGGGCAAGGACCTTGACGACAACCGTCCGCGTCAGACAGAATTCAACAAGCTGAACCTGAACTATACCCTGCTCAGCAAGCGCAACCTGCTGGCTCTGGTCCAGAACGGCATGGTTAGCGGCTGGGACGATCCCCGCATGCCGACAATCTGCGGTTACCGCCGTCGCGGCTACACCCCGGAATCAATCCGTATGTTCGTTGACCGCATAGGTTACACCAAGTTCGATGCCCTGAACGACATGGCCCTGATGGAAAGTGCCATACGTGAAGATCTGAACAAGCGCGCCACACGCGTATCGGCCGTCATCGACCCCGTAAAGCTCATCGTAACCAACTATCCTGAAGGCAAGACCGAAGAACTTGATGCAATCAACAACCCTGAAGATCCCGAGGCAGGAAGCCACAAGATAACATTCAGCCGTGAGCTCTGGATTGAGCGCGAAGACTATATGGAGAACGCTCCGTCCAAGTATTTCCGTCTGACCGAGGGCCGCGAGGTACGCCTCAAGAGTTCATACATTGTTCTCTGCACCGGAAGTAAAAAGGACGAGAACGGCAAGGTTCAGGAAGTCTATTGCGAATACATACCCAACACCAAGACCGGAGAATCGGACTGCAACCGCAAGGCCAAGGGTACCATCCACTGGGTAAGCGCAGACCACTGCATCAAGGCCGAAGTGCGTCTTTACGACCGTCTTTGGAAAGTTGAGAACCCGCGTGACGAGCTGTCACGCCTGCGCGAAGAAGGCATGGATCCGGTCGAGGCACTCAAGCAGATGAAGAACCCCGACTCTCTTGAAATACGCACAGAATGCTACGTCGAGAAGTTCCTGGCCGATACCAAACCGCTTGACCACTTCCAGTTCCAGCGCATAGGTTATTTCTGCACCGACAAGGATTCCAAAGCCGGTCATCTGGTATTCAACCGCACAGTATCGCTCAAGGACACCTGGAACAAGGTCAAAGACAGATAATGAAGGACGATTCGGAATCGTACTATGAAAGCCAGGAGTTTCAGGACATCCTGAAGTCATACGAATCCATGCTTGACGAAGGTACCAGCGCGTACTTTGACGGCATGGATCTGGCCAACATAGCACAATACTACGCCCTTTCATCGGACCTTGAAAAATCGGACCGTGCCATAGAGTACGGCCTTTCCATCCACCCTGCCGACCCGGACATCCTGATTGCCAAAGCAGGCAACCAGCTGCAGCGCGGTCTGAACGCTCAGGCGCGCGTAATTGCCGAATCCATCGATGATTCTGACAATCAGGAACTTATTTACCTGAAGGGTTGCATCGAGCTGGCCGATGACAATTCCGAGCAGGCCGACCGTTTCTACACCCAAGCCGTAGAAATGAGCGAGAATGACAGCGGCATGATAAATGACATAATTGTCAAGTTCATGGACACGCGCCATTTTGAACTGTGTCAGAAATGGCTTGACAAGGCGCTTGTTCTGGAACCCGATTCACGCAATTTCATTGAACTGCAGGCCGACCTGTTCTTTGACACCGGACAGATGGACACGGCCATAATCTGGTATGACAACCTGCTTGACGAGTTCCCGTTCGACACATACTATTGGGAGCAGTTGGGACGCATCTATTACGAAAAGAACGAATTTGCAAAAGCCCGTGAATGCTTCGAATACATTGAAGCCATAGATCCCGACAATAAATCGGCCCGCATGATGTGTGCCGGCTGCATTTTCAGTCTGGAACTGTGGGATCAGGCATACGACATCTATTCATCACTGCTTGAAGAAGACCGCGATTCATACACTCTGCTGTATTACTGCGGCCGATGCAAATTCGAAAAGGGCAATTACGCCGATGCGCTTCCGTTCTTCCAGCAGTCGTTTGACAGCCTTTCACACGAAGAAGACGAAATCCCGACGGAAATGCTGGTCGAACTGTACGGATACATGGCCCACTGTGCCTATTTCACCAAAGACATAACATCGGCTCTGAATTACCTGACTGACGGTCTGGCGCTCAATCCCGAAGACAGTTTTCTTCAGGAAGTGTGGTTCATGATGTTCGGCGAACAGGAAAAACAATAATCTGACAAAAACAACGAATCTATGATATCTGCATTTCTTCAGTGGTGTCTTGAACACCTGAACTATTGGACAATCACGCTCCTTATGACAATTGAGAGTTCATTTATCCCCTTTCCATCGGAAATTGTCATTCCGCCTGCAGCATACCATGCAGCGACTGACGCCGCCCTTAACGTTCCACTCATCGTGCTGTTCGGAACCATTGGAGCCATTATAGGAGCATCAGTCAACTACTTTCTTGCCCTGTGGATAGGCAAGCCCATTGTCTATGCATTCGCTGACAGCAAGCTGGGACATCTGCTTCTGCTTGACAGCGCCAAAATACGCAAGGCCGAAGACTATTTCAACGAGCACGGAGCCATTTCGACCTTCGTGGGCCGTCTTATCCCGGCCATACGCCAGCTCATCTCCATACCGGCAGGTCTGGCACGCATGCCAATTGGCAAATTCATAGGTTTCACCGCGCTTGGAGCCGGCATCTGGAACACCGTTCTTGCATGCCTGGGATATTTCATGAGCCGTGCGGTACCCGAAGACCAGCTCATTGACACAGTCACCAGATACAGCCATGAAATCGGCTATTCCATATTGGGCATAGTCATAGTTGTCCTGGCAATAATCATTGTCAGGAATACCAGAAGAAAATGACGGTCAGATTTCGTTTGACTTGCGGGCGTCGTTAATCTCAACAGCCTTACCCTGCTTGATTACCGAGAACGGCGGGACATCGTGCGTAAGCCAGATGTTACCGCCTACAATAGTGTCATGACCAATGGTCACACGTCCTAAGATTGACGTATTGGAGTAGATGGTGACATTGTCTTCAATTATCGGGTGACGGGGGGCGTCTATAGGATGTCCCTGTTCGTCATAACTGAATGACTTTGCACCCAATGTGACTCCCTGATACAGCATCACATGATTGCCGATTATGCTTGTGGCACCAACCACCACTCCGGTGCCGTGGTCAATGGCAAAGTACTCGCCTATCGTGGCTGCAGGATGTATGTCGATGCCTGTTGCGCTATGAGCCATTTCCGTAAGAATACGCGGAATGCGCGGTACTCCAAGCTCGTGCAGACGATGTGCCGAACGGTAATTGATCATCACCTTTACCAGCGGATAGCAGAGAACCACTTCTCCAAGGTCTTTTACCGCAGGATCGTTATGAGCCACAGCCTGCACATCGGTATGAAGCAGGCGGCCTATCTCCGGCAGTGATTCCACGAATCTGCCGGCCACTTCCTTGACACATGATTCGTCCATGACTGTAGCCAGCTGTGTCAGAAGAATCTCCTTTATGGCTTTAGGACCATCGGTCCATGCAGGAACATCAGAATAATCGGGAAAGATGACGTACTTGACCAGTTCCATCATCCTTTCAAGTTCCCTTGTGCTTGGTGACTTGCTCATTGTATCGAATTCTTAGTCAAAAACTCCGGTGGAAAGGTAACGTTCGCCTGTATCGGGCAGCAGAACCACAATGGTCTTACCCTTGTTCTCAGGCTTCATTGCAAGCTCGCGTGCTGCGCTGTATGCGGCACCCGATGAAATGCCCACAAGCAGGCCACGTTCATGAGCCAGAAATGCCGTAGCCGAAAGGGCATCCTTGTCGGTCACCGTCATTACCATGTCAATAGCCTCCTTGATATAAGTGTCAGGAACAAAATTGGCACCTATACCCTGAATGGCATGAGGTCCACTTGTACCTCTGGTCAGAAGCGGCGATGAATCCGGTTCAAACGCCACCACCTGTATATTGCTGTTAAACTTCTTCAACCCCATACCTGTTCCGCTGACAGTTCCTCCGGTGCCCATACCTGCAACAAAGATATCGACCTTTCCATCGGTCTGTTTCCATATTTCAACGGCAGTAGTCGTTTCATGGATTTTCGGGTTCGACATATTTGTAAACTGTCCGAGTATCACAGCTCCCTGAATGCTGTCACGCAGTTCCTCTGCCTTTGCTATGGCGCCCGTCATTCCATCCTTGCCCGGAGTCAGGACAATCTGTGCGCCGTATGCTCCAAGCAGTTTGCGACGCTCCAGACTCATTGTGTCGGGCATGGTCAGTATGGTACGGTATCCGCGCAGCTTGCCTATCCAGGCCAGGCCGACTCCTGTATTGCCGCTTGTAGGTTCAATAATTGTGCCTCCGGCCTTCAGAGTGCCGTTGCTTTCGGCATCAAGAATCATGGCAAGCGCGGTACGGTCCTTGACGCTGCCTCCGGGGTTGAAGCACTCCAACTTGGCAACTATCTTGGCATGCTGTCCTTCAACAGGAGCTATTTCAAGCATAGGGGTCTCACCTATGAGTTGTGTCAAATCCGTGTATATCATATAGTTCAAATGTGTATTTCAACTCAAACTGTTCGCAAAGATAACCAAAATGTCTATTTTTGTGAAGCATAGGAAACCGTTTTATTAAAGCATACAATGACACGCAAAGAAGAACTTGAACAGAATCCGGCCCTCAGGCAGGAGCTGGAAAAGATGAAGGCCGGGCTGCCTTACGATGCCCACACCCCCGAAATGTACGCATACCGCGACGAAGTCAAGAAGCTTCTGCGACGCCTGAACATAACAGAATATCACGAAGACAGCATGCGTGACATTCTGCACGAGCTGCTGCCAAACTGCGCCCCCGACATATATTTCGAGCCGCCTTTCTACTGCGACTACGGCAGCCTTATCCATGCCGGCGAAGGCGTGTTCGTCAACTTTGGCTGCACCATACTTGACGGCGGCGGTGTTTACATTGGCAGTCACACGCTCATAGCTCCAAGCGTGAACATATTCACGGCCGGACATCCGCTCGATGCCGACGAACGCGACGAATGGGAGTACTGCAAGCCTGTACACATTGGAGAGCGCTGCTGGATTGGCGG
>JAKSIQ010000017.1 GCA_024398755.1 Bacteroidaceae bacterium
TCCCTATCGTGCGGGGGAAAATGGGGATATCGCGGGCGGAGTGGTGAGGATAGGGACAGAAGTGGTGCTGTGGACAGGATTCCATCCCTATCGTGGGGGTCAGCCCGCGAGGAAACGTATTCTTGTACGCAGGATAGGGACAGAAGTGGTGCTGTGGGGCAGATTCTTTCCCTATCGTAGGGGGTAGCCTGCGAGGAAACGTATTCTTGTACGCAGGATAGGGACGGAAGTGGTGCTGTGGGGCAGATTCTTTCCCTATCGTAGGGGGTAGCCTGCGAGGAAACGCATTCTTTTGCGCAGGATAGGGAGAAAAATGGTGCTGTGGGCAGGATTCCATCCCCATCGTACGGGGAAAAATGGGGATATCGCGGGCGGAATGGTGAGGATAGGGACAGAAGTGGTGCTGTGGGGCAGATTCTTTCCCTATCGTGCAGGGAAGGAAGGTAAATGCCTGGGGAAGGTAAATGCCGGAGTAAAATGAACGGTTACCACTTAAATGAACGGTTACCACTTCAGAATGGTGGCGGAGTGGGCCGGGACGTTGAAACGGACGGTGGAATCGGGCAGAAGGGGTGTCGCGTAGTTCCTTTTCGTCATTAGGTCCGTCATTCTGCACGATTCGGTCGGATTCAGGCCCAGATAATCAAATGCATGCCGGGGAATCATGACAGATGTGGGAAGGTCATGATCCGAGAAATTTGCCGTCACCAGCATGGTGTTTTTCCCGTCAGACCGCAGGAATGCGTATTGGACGTGCGGATTGAACGAGGCCGATGCGGGGTTGACATACATCAGGTCGAAGAATTTGCCGTTGGAAACGCATTTTTCACGTCGGGCAATATTCATAAGTCTGGAATACAATGACTTCAGACTCTTTTCGCTATTGTCAAGCAGTTCGTCATTGAACAGTCCGTTGTTGTACTGGCGCCGTAGGGATGAAGGGGACCAGTAATCGAATATGGTGGTACGTCCGTCAAGGCCGGAAAAACCTTCTTCATCCATGCCGCGTTCTCCAAGTTCCTGTCCGGCGTATACCATGACAGGGCAGGCGTCCATCAGGGCCGATACGGCCATGGCAGGTATGGCTTTGCGTGGGTCTTTTGCGAAATGGTCCGATGAAATGCGCTGTTCATCATGGTTTTCCATGAAGTGCAGCATGTGCGGACCATTGTTGCCGCTTGCCTGCCAGCAACGTGTGATGGCTGTGGCAGATTCACGTCCCTCGACAATGGCACGAAGCGTATCGTAAAGTCCGACTTTGTCATACAGCCAGTCAAAACCGCCGTAGTTTATGTAAGAGGAGTATGAACCTGGATTATAAATTTCGGCGATGAATTCAACCTTTCTGAATTTTGATCTGACTTTTCCAATGGCATAGTGCCAGAATTCAACCGGGACCATTTCGGCCATATCGCAACGGAATGCATCGACACCTTTTGATGCCCAGAACAGCAGAATGTCTGTCATTTTTGTCCATGTATCAGGTATCGGGTCAAAATGACGGCTGCCGTCGTGCCAGTCAATGCCGTAGTTCAACTTGACGGTTTCATACCAGTCGCATTTGCCGGGGTATGCATTGAATCTGTCGTTACCTGTAGCGCGTGCGGGAAATTCACGATAGTCCAGCCAGTCTATTTCTCCGGCCAGAGCCTGTCCCGGAAAATAATAGAAGTTGTTGGATGGAGAAAATTCGCAGTTTTCATCATCGTTTTCTCCCAAATCGTGTGTTCCGTCAGGCAGATGCGATGAGTGATATTGTCTTGCCACATGGTTAGGCACGAAATCCATTATGAAATGCAGGCCGGCATCATGAACTCTGTTCACGAGTGACTGGAATTCCTGCATGCGTTCCGGCACTGATACGGCAAGGTCAGGATCTATGTCGTAATAGTCGCGTATTGCATAAGGGGAACCGGCTGTTCCTTTTACTGTTGCCTGTTTTGACGGTGAAATGCCATATTTGCTGTAGTCGGTCTGACTGGCATGTGCAATGAGTCCGGTGAACCATATGTCGGTGTACCCGTTATCCTTAATGCGGTCAAGGATTCCGGCGGTGAACGCATTCATTTTGCCGCAACCGTTTTCTGCAATGCTGCCATTTGGACTGCAGTTGCATGCGGGGTTGCAGAAAAGACGGGTGAATACCTGATATATGGTCTTCTTTTTCATTAGCCGCGTATGCGCTTGATGAGATTTGTCAGGACTGAACCCGGTCCGCACTCGGTGAATTCATCTGCTCCATCGGCCACCATTGAAAGAACGGATTGTGTCCATTTTACCGGTGAATCCAGCTGTTTTACAAGGTTGGCGCGTATTTCGTCAACGTCAGTATGGGCGCAGGCATCAACATTCTGGTAGATGGGGCATCGTGGTGTATGGAACTCGGTCGAGGCTATTGCTGTGGCCAACTCTTCACGTGCAGGAGTCATCAGTGGTGAGTGGAATGCTCCACCGACAGAAAGCGGCAGGGCGCGTTTTGCACCGGCTTCCTTCATGAGCGGACATGCTGTCTCGATGCCTTCAATGCTGCCGGATATCACAATCTGTCCCGGACTGTTGAAATTCGCCGGAACTACAACCATACCTTTTGACCGAACCTGCTCGCATATGCCAATGACCTTTTCATCGTCCAAACCTATGACAGCGGCCATTGTTCCGGGATTGCTTTCGCATGCTTTCTGCATGGCTTTGGCGCGGACTGCAACTAGCCTGAGGCCGTCTTCGAATGAAAGTGCTCCACATGCCACAAGAGCTGAGAATTCACCGAGCGAATGTCCTGCTACCATGTCTGGCGCAAAACCGTCTCCCATAGCTGTAGAAACAGCGATGGAATGCAGAAATACTGCCGGCTGGGTAATGTCTGTACGCCTCAGGTCTTCATCGGTTCCGTGGAACATGATTTCGGATATTCTGAATCCGAGAATGCTGTCCGCTTTGTCAAACAGTTTTTTAGCGTTGCTGTCACTTTCGTAAAGGTCGCTGCCCATTCCTGAAAACTGGGCTCCCTGTCCTGGAAATACAAATGACTTCATATTGCAGAATTGTATGTTAAACTGATTTCAACTCTTTTCAAAGACAAAAATAGTGATTATTTTTGTGTCAATAAACAATATAATCCCGACGCGTGCGTTAAAAGAATAAAACAGGATTGTTGTTGAAAACCGATGAGAGAAATGAAGCTGGTCTTCGATAGCGAAGGTAAGAAGGAGTGTAGGAAGCATACAGATGCGATGAACGGTGTTCAGCGTTTTGTCAAGAGACTGTTTGATATTGTCTTTTCGTTTTTCGGACTATTGCTGCTGTCGCCACTTTTCATTGCTTTTTCCATAATTCTGTGTTTTCAGGAAGGTCCTGTGCTTTTCAAGCAGGAAAGGATAGGCTATCGGGGAAAGCCATTCATCATCTATAAGTTCCGCAGCATGACGTGTGATGCTGAAAAAAATGGAATTCCACGTTCTGAGAATGACCGTAACAAGTATCTTACTCCGTTCGGAGCGTTTCTGCGTGAACATCATCTTGATGAACTCCCGCAACTTTGGAATGTCCTGAAAGGAGATATGTCATTTGTCGGCCCACGTCCCGAAAGACGTTGTTTCATTGAGCAGATAGACAGGCTTACAGACGATTATCAGTACATATACCGGATGCGTCCTGGCGTTACTTCGTATGCCACCATTCACAACGGATACACCGATACTATGGAAAAAATGCTCCGACGCCTGGAATTGGATCTGGAGTATTATGACAACCGTTCTCTGATGCTTGATCTGAAACTCATTTTCCAGACTTTCTTCTCTGTCTCGAGCGGAAAGAAATTCTGACTCTATCTTTGACCCAATTCTAACCAAATGAGAAAATATATTATTGCTTTTATCGCGTCTGTGGCTACTGTAATGGCATCGGCTCAGATGTCCGAGGAGAAAATAATACAGTATGTCCAGGAACAGCAGGAAAAAGGCGTATCACAGGAACAGATAGTTTTTGACCTTAACAGAAAGGGTGTTACTGTTCAACAATTACGCGAAATGCGTACCAAATACGAGAATGGCCATCAGCACGGAATCAATCAGAGTTCCGATGCTTTGATTGATTCACACTCACGGGAAAGGCAGGAAATGGGCAATCAAGTTGAGATTGACAATTTTCGGCAAATGATAGACGAATCATCTTACCTTTTTCAGAATACCGAAAAAGATTCTGTAGTATTTGTGAAAAAAATATACGGACATGATTTGTTCAAGGGAAAAGCAATGACGTTTGAACCCAGTTCCAACCTTGCCACTCCGCAGAACTATCGTCTCGGTCCTGGTGATGAGGTAATTATTGATATCTGGGGCGCATCGCAGTCTACTGTCCGTGAAACCATATCACCTGATGGCGTTGTCATGGTTCAGGATTTGGGCCCCCTCTATTTGAACGGCAAGACAATCAAAGAGGCCAATTCATATGTCATGAAGGCATTCGGCCAGATTTACTCCGGTCTTGATGGAGACAACTCGTCATCCAGTATAAGTCTTTCATTAGGACAGAACCGTTCTGTGCTTGTAAATGTGATGGGTGAGGTTGAAAACCCTGGTACATATCAGGTCTCTTCGTTCGCAACGGTGTTCAATGCAATTTACATGGCAGGAGGTGTGAGTGACCTGGGGTCAATGCGAAATATCAAACTGGTCCGTAACAACAGAACGGTTGCAACCGTCGATATGTACGATTATCTTAAGAACGGTCAAGTGGATGATGACATCCGTCTGGAAGACAACGATGCCGTAATTGTATCGGCACACAGTATTCTGGTGACCATTGACGGACGTATTCGCCGCCCTATGTCATATGAGATGAAGGAAAACGAAAGCGTTTCCCAACTGATTGATTATGCCGGAGGCCTTGAATCGGATGCTTATCGCGGTGATGTCCGTCTGATAAGGATGGGAAAGTTCCAACGCGAAATATTCACTATAGAAAAGGACAGACAAGCGGGGTTCATGCTTATGGACGGTGATTCGTTGTATGTTGATTCCATTCAGTCCACCTTCTCAAATATGTCCGAGGTGCGTGGTGCTGTGTATCGTCCCGGCATGTTCCAGATAGGCGAGGGGATATCCACTGTCCGTCAGCTGGTTGAGGCTGCCGGCGGTCTGAGAGAAGATGCATTCCCGTCCAGGGCTCTGCTGAACAGGACTAATCCCGACAAGACCTTGACAAACCTGTCGATTGATATTGTTGGTATAATGAATGGAACATCGGACGATGTGCAGCTTAGAAACGATGATGTTCTTCATGTTCCCAGTCTGTTTGATATGGGCGAGGTGAAGACATTCGGCATTTTTGGCGAAGTGATGTTCCCGGGTACATACAAATATGCGGACAATACGACAATTGAAGATCTTATCCTGCAAGCCGGCGGCCTGAAGGAAGATGCTTCTCTTGCCAAAATTGATGTCATTCGCCACAATCTTGACAAAAAAGCATCTGTCATATCAGATACGCTCTCACAGGTGTTCTCGTTCCAGATAGATGAGAACCTTGCCATTAATGACAATGATTTTCGTCTGAAGCCGTATGATGAAGTCTATGTTCGCCGCAGTCCTGGATATTCGTCAAACCGCCGTGTGTTGGTAGAGGGAGAAGTTGCATTCCCTGGCTTCTATTCACTTTCCACAAACAATGAGAAACTCAGTGACATTATTACCCGCGTAGGAGATTTTGCAGCTGAGGCTTATATCGAGGGTGCGCGTCTGGAACGCACTATGACTCCTGATGAACGCGCCAGAATGAAGGAACTTGCTGAAATCATTTCTGCAAAGGACTCCATAGCTCTTGCCAAAACCATTGAAAAAATATCAACCGAAACCACTTTCAATGTGGGCATAAACCTGAAAGCTGCCCTGGACAAACCAGGCTGTTCAGATGACATTGTGCTTCGTGACGGCGACCGTATCATTATTCCGTCATTCACCAATACTGTAAAGGTAAACGGTGAGGTCATGTTCTCGAATACGGTTCCATATATTAAAGGCAAAAGGTTGAAGTATTATGTCAACAAGGCCGGCGGCTATACACAGAGGGCAAAAAAAATGAAGTCTTATGTGGTGTATATGAACGGTTCGGTAATGAGAGCCGGAAAGAATTCCAAACTTGTTCAGCCCGGTTGCGAGGTCGTGATTCCTGCCCGTCAGCAGCATGAGGCCATAAAGACAACGGAAATCCTGAGCTTAGGTTCAACATCTGCATCATTGGCTACGGTAGTTCTGGCTCTTGCTAATCTTTTGAAGTGAAATGTATGAAAGAAGATGACAATTCCATTGATTTGGTTGAACTGCTGACTTTACTATGGCAGCATAGAAGAAGAATTATTCTGAACTGCATATACGGCGGCATTATTGCCATTGTAGTTGCTTTCAGTATCCCTAAGGAGTATACTTCGACAGTGGTTATGGCTCCGGAACTATCCAATTCTTCTTCTTTGACTGGTGGTATTGGAGGCCTGGCGGCAATGGCTGGAATAGACCTTAATCTTTCCGGCAGTGAAGATGCGATATATCCAGAACTTTATCCTCAGATTATTGAATCGACTCCTTTTCTCTGTGAACTGATGGGTATGGAGGTGTGCGGAACATTCAAGAAAGAGAAGATTTCAGTTGATTTGTACCATTACCTGAAGGATTACCAGCGTAGTGCCTGGTGGACGAAAATTCTTGGTATGCCAGGACGATTAAAATCAAAAAAACTCATTAATCCGTCTGATACAATAGTTCCATCTCCGAAAGTTGAAAGCCGCAAGTTTACCCGCCGTCAGCAACTTCTCATGAATTCTCTTCATAAGAAAATTCATGTAAGTGTTGACAAGGGTACAAGTGTCATTACTCTTGGCGTATCAATGCAGGATCCCAATATTGCTGCTGATGTTGCTCAGGCTGTATCGGATAATTTACAGACATATATTGGTAATTACCGTTCTGCAAAAGCCCGTAAAGATTTGGAATCAGTAGAACGCCTGTTTTTGGAAGCGCAAAACAGTTTTTATTGTGCTCAACAGAAATATGCTGAATATTGTGACCAGCATCAGAATGTATCAAAAATGAAGTATCAGATTGAAATGGACCGTTTGGAGAACGAAAAGAATCTGGATTTCGAAGTATATAATCAGATGGCCTCTCAATTGGCAATGTCAAAAGCAAAGGTTCAGGAACAGACACCAGTATGTGTGGTATTACAGCCGGCTGTGGTTCCAATCAAAGCTTCGGCACCCAAAAAAATCATGATAGGTGTTCTTTATGTGTTCCTGGCGTTTTTTGGTACTTGTGTCTGGTATCTGATGAAGGACCATTTATCACGACAGAAATCCATGATTTAATATCTGTCACTTATGGGCGGGGTCAATGATGTGCTGATAGTGGTATTGTTGCTTTTAGAAGTGGTTTTATTATCATTTTTAGAATCCAAGACATGGAACACCATCTTTACACCATTGAACTTTCTTATGTATCCATATGTTTTGGTTCTGCTTTTAACAATAATAATTGTTCAAAGCGGAATAGCTGACAATATTTTCTATTATCCGAGTGTCTTTTTGTGGATTTTCGGACTTATAATATTTGCCATTCCGAGTTATGTTATTGGCTATTATTTTAAAAAAGGAGGAATGACTGTAGCCGGTATACAGGATGACAAGAATTCCAATATTTCTGTTTTCCTTGTCGTATTGTCGGTTATTTTGATTGTACTATTTGCATGGCATACCAAATCCTTGCTCAATGTTTCAAACGAATCTATCGGTTCCGATAATTTCGGTGAGGAGTTTGGTGGAGGCGGAATATGGGGACATTTGCGTCAGATTACCATACCATTGCTGATACTGAGCATATATCATTTGGACCGGAATCACCGCTGGTTGTGGTTGCTGATTATTCTTTTCATTGCCATAAATCTTCTCAATCAGGTCAAGGGGTGGGTGATAATACCTGTTCTGACTGGATTGTTTATGCGCTTGTATGACGGCAAGTCGAGATTGTCCTCAAAGTTTTTGGTTTATGTGCTTCTGGCATGTTTCATTTTCTTTTCATTGTCATATGTCTTGTCTCTAATGCTGGCTCTCAATAGAGGGATGAGTTCCGGTCTTGCCGATTTTATTCTCCATCATTTTCTGCATTACTTGACAAGTGGAACATTGGGGCTTAGTACAGACGTAATGAATGGATTTCCGGATAAAGGTTCCGATATTTCGATTCTTTTTTCCCAGTTTGTCAATCTGGTCAATATATGTTCAGGAGATGAACTCGTATCTCCCATAAATCCGTTATTCTATTATACCGGTTTCTCAATGACAAACGTCCGGACTCTGTTTGGGACAGTCTTCATTAATTCAGATTGCATTTCGTTTGTTTTACTGGTGTCATTATTGAGCGTATTTATGTATCTGCTGATGCTTGCTCAAATGAAATATCACAATGATTATCTGAAACTGATATATTTCTTCTATTGCGGTTTGTTGTTTATGGGTTGGTTTGACTGGTATTTTGCATCGCTTGTAATTGTTGAAGTGCCGGTAATCGTTATACTGTTCCATTATGGATCATTAGTGTTTCACAAAACGATTTGACATTATCAGATGAGAAAGCTCCAGTTGGAAAAGCATGATTACCAGGCAGCTGTATTGCTGTTTTCCACATTTTGTGGAACCGCAATGGGATTTGTCGCATCTATTGTGAATACCAGATTCCTGGGCCCCGAGGATTATGGTGATGTCCGGTATGTTCAAAATATTATCCAGCTGATTTCGTGGACGCTGTTGTTCGGTTATTTCTTTTCGGGAAGCCGTCTGTTAGCCATATCGACGAATGAGAAAAAGAGTCGGGAATTACGAGGTACAATGATAGTCATTTTGGCAATTTGTTCCTTGCTTCTGATATTGAGTACCATGGTGGTGTCCTTATTCCATAATGGAATTATTACGCATTTGATGCTGGTATCATTGCCAGTGTGTATATATCCATTGTTGTTGAATTACATAAATACCACCCTGCAGGGAGATAACTTCATTGGTAGAATCTGTATTGCAAGGTTATTGCCGCCAATATTGTATGTGATAATTGCATATTTCGTATATTCAGAATTCCGTGTGTCATCGAGTCTGATGGTTTTGTTGCAATGGGGAATATATAGTGCCGTATTATTATGTATAGTATTATCCACACGTCCATCATTCAGAGGTGTTGCTAATTGCTTCGTGGAATTGAATAATGAGAACAGACAATATGGAATACAGTTGTATTACGGTTCTCTGGCAATGGTGGCAACAAATTACATTGCGGGAGTAATGCTTGGAATCTTCAATGATGACAATTCAAATGTTGCTTATTATACTTTGGCGTTGAATCTTACGACTCCGCTATCTTATCTTCCTGGTGTGGTAGGTACTGCTTTTTTCAAGAAATTCGCCAATTTATCCTGTATTCCCAAAATTGTGTTGAAGACAACAGTGCTGATCACTCTGCTGACTTGCGTAGTGTTTGTAGTTCTGGCGAAACCTGTCGTTCATTTCTTCTATCCGGATGAGTATAGTTGTGTGGCAACGTATGCATCGTGGATGTCTGTCGGCTTTTGTGTGCATGGAATTGGAGATATGCTGAATCGTTACTTGGGCTCACATGGTCAGGGTTGTGGAATACGTAATGCATCTTTTTTCTGCGGAGCGGTGAAGATTGTCGGCTTTACGCTTCTTGTCTGGTTGTTCAACATAGAAGGAGCGCTGGTAACGACTGTACTTTCTTCAATAGTATATAGTGGTTCAATTGTTTTTTATTATTGTCGTTTTGTGAAGGGATAATTGAATAATATGACTGCGATAATTCTGCTTAATTGGAATGGCATAGATGATACACTGGCATGTTTGGATTCATTAATGTCGGCTGATGGTGATTTCTTTGTGGTTGTTGCTGATAATGGTTCGACCGATGACTCTGTTTCCCGTTTGAATGCTTATGCTGCCACGCACACTGAAAAACGGATAATTGTTCTCCCATTAGAAAAGAACTTTGGCTTTGCAGTCGGAAACAATATGGCAATCAGATATTCCCAATCTTTGAATCCTGATACATATTTGTTGTTGAACAATGATACTGAAGTCAATCCTGATTTTCTGATTCAACTTATCAAGTTTTCTTCCGAACATGCTGAATACCGTGTACTGACTTCAAGAATTCACTACTATTATAATAAACGCAAGATATGGCTATGTGGTGGAGAGATTACATTCGGGTCTCGGAAGAGGTATTATCATGATTCGGATTTGTCGGAGATTAAAAATGAATCTTATCTGCCAATATCTTTTGTTTCTGGGTGTTGCTTGTTTTTCTATCCGGAGTTGCTGGATGATGATGGCGTATTGTTAAGTGACAGGTTTTTCTTTGGTGAAGAGGATTACGAGTTCTCATTAAGAATGAAGGAATTGGGGGTGAAGATGGCATGCGTGATGAATTCTGTCATCTACCACAAAGTGGGTGCGTCAAAGAACAAACTGAATGATACCCTGAATGTCGGTAAGGATTATTCATTCTATTTGGGTAAACTTATAGGGTGTAAGATGCACTATGGCGGAATAAAATTCGCCGTTTTACTGTTTCTGATGTTTTTCAAAATCTTTGCGAACTTTAGAAGAAAAAACCTTTCTGTGATTCGTTCGTTGGATTTTTCATGTCGTATTGTTCGGGATGCCATAAATAAAACGGAGATTTCATGTGCTGATTTCTGTCGATATATGTCAATGTGATGTCAAAACCCATGAAGAAAGTAGCAGTAATAGGCAATTTTGGCCTTGTTAAACATACACATGGCGGTCAGACTGTCAAGACTAAGGTACTTTTTGATGAACTCCAGCGATGCTACGGCGCTGATGATGTCCGGCTTGCAAATACTGAAGGTGGTTTCATGTTCCTGTTGAAACTGCCTGCTTTGCTGTTTGATTTGTTGCGGTCTACTGGTAATATCGTCATTCTACCTGCAAACAAGGGACTGAGGGCAATAGCTCCAATGCTGTTCCTTATGAACATGTTCTTTCAGCGAAAACTTCACTATGTTGTCGTGGGAGGCTGGCTCCCACGGTTTCTTACAACACACAGACTGTTGGCAAAAATCCTTATGAGATATGAGGCGGTTTATGTGGAAACACATTCAATGATGGATTCACTACGGTCAATTGGCTTTGACAATGTTGCAGTAATGCCTAACTGCAAACATTTGCCAATTATTCCGAAAAACTCGATTCCGGTCTTTGAATCAGAACCATACAAGCTGTGTACTTTTTCGCGTGTCCGTGAGGACAAGGGGATTGTTCTGGCTGCCCAGGCTGTTGCTGACGCCAATAGCCGCCTTGGCCGTGAAGCATATTGCCTGGATATATATGGCGAGGTTGATGATTTGGAATGGTTTGATGGTTTCATGAGCAATCAACCTTCTTTCGTCCGATATGGCGGAATTGTAGGTTATGAGAACAGTGTCAATGTGCTTCGGGATTATTATATGCTTTTGTTCCTTTCATTTTATAAAGGTGAGGGATTCGCAGGTACGATTTTGGACGCGATGGCTGCAGGGCTGCCTGCAATTGCCAGCGACTGGCATTATAATGCCGAAATCCTGGAAGACGGAAAAACTGGTTTTATTGTACCGGTCAAATCGGTCAAACCTGTCAGTGATATTTTGGTGAGGTTGGTTGAAAGTCCTGAATGTTTGCATGAGATGCGTATCAATTGTGTGATGACTGCGGCAGTATATGATCCTGCTGCTGTAATCAGTATTTTGACATCCAGGTTTATATGAATTATTCTTTGTACTTCGTTCTGTAAAATTTATGAAAGCGAAATATTCGGTTTTTTTAAGCACTTGTGATGCGTATCAGGATTGTTGGGATCCATTCTTTTTCCTGTTAAGAAAGTACTGGCCCGATTATGATGGGACAGTGTACATGGTTACAGATAATTTAACATATCACTATGACGGAGTTGATATAAAGTGTCTCAATATCAATCAGATAAAGGGAATTTCGCCAGATGTCAACATTTCATGGGGAAAAAGGATGAAATGGGCAATGGAGATGGTTACAGATGATATTGTCCTGTTCTTGCAGGAGGATTTTTTCATTAAGGGTAATGTCCGTAACCAAATTATAAATGAGTTTGTCCAGTTGATGAATAACCATGAAGAAATTAAGTGTCTTCATATTACCAGACCTAAAATTAAAGATTCAACAAAATCTGAATTTGAACACCTGTACAATATGAAGGTCAAGCAGCGGTATCGGGCCGACTGCCAACCTGCCCTTTGGAGAAAGGACGAACTATATGCCATACTGGAGGATGATTACAGTCCATGGCAGATGGAGGTGCTCGGATCAAGAAAATCCTCCCGAATGAAACATAGATATCTTATTGTTGACAAGGAATGGATTCGTCCTGGAGAATTTGAAATCTTTCCATATGTCAAGACTGGTATTTCAAAGGCTAAATGGTTAAAGGATGTTGTTCCCGTTTTTGCAGATAACGGAATTGAGATAGATTATTCAGTCCGGGGCTTTTTTGAGAATGGTAATATGATGGCGAAGGCGGTGAATGCTTTAAACTGGAGATTCAAACTATTAAAACGGACATTTCTGCAAATGACAGGAAAGGGCGGTTCTTCGTTTTGAATGGCCTTTTATGATGTATTATATAAAACTTTTATTATCCATTATTGGAAAGCGCTATCCTGAATTTGTTGTCAGGTTGCGATACTTGTTGAGGTTTCATACGACAATTGATCTGGACAATCCAAAAACGTTGAATGAAAAGATTCAGTTTCTGTCATTAAGGACTGATACTGACAATTGGACAAGGTTGGCAGACAAATATTTGGTTCGTGATTATATATCTGAATGTGGTTACTCTGATATTCTGGTGCCATTATTCGGAAAATGGGATAACGTATCGGACATTGATTTTGAAACCTTGCCTGAACAGTTTGTAATCAAGACCAACAATAGTTCAGGTGAATGTATCACCATTTATGACAAAAGTTCAACTGATGTCAGATCTGTTCGGCGGCATTTAAGAAAGTTCCTGAAACATCCGTACGGCTTATTGGAAGGAAACCTGCACTATTCAAGAATCAAACCGTTAATCATTGCGGAAAAACTGTTGAGGAATGATCCGGTTTCAGCGTTGTATTCCAAGACTCCGATTGATTATAAGATATGGTGCTTCAATGGCAAGGCGTACTATGTGTGGGCTTGCACCGACAGAATCCGTCATAAAGCGAAGGTAATGACGTATGATACTGAATGGAATGCGCATCCCGAATTCTCGGTTTTCAATAGTCAATATAGTCGTGGGCCGATTCTCCCGAAGCCCAAACGATTGGACGTAATGCTTGAAATTGCCCAGAAACTGTCGGAGCCATTTCCTGTTGTACGTATAGATATGTACAATTTTGACGGAACCATATATTTCGGCGAAATGACTTTTACTTCGCTTGGTGGGTATATGGATTTCTATACTGCTGATTTTCTGAAATATACAGGGTCGCTTATTAAACTGCCACAGGCGTCAGGAAAATAATATGTATATTTGTTGGTCAATTGACCATAATTAATCATAATGATAGAATCCGGAGACAGACAAAAATGTAATCTTGCCGGCATTTTAAAAATGCTATGGTGGCACAGATCAAGAATCATCCGTAATTGCATTTACGGTGGAGTGTTGGCTGTCATAATTGCATTCAGCATTCCCAAAGAGTATACGGCAACAGTTGTTCTTGCCCCCGAACTGTCCAAGTCTGCATCAATGACAGGTGGAATAGGCAGTCTGGCTTCGCTTGCCGGAGTCGATTTGAATCTGGCGGATGCTGAAGATGCGCTGTATCCGGAGCTTTACCCGCAGATTGTTTCATCTACGCCTTTCCTATGTGACCTAATGTCTGTAAAGGTAAGCGGATTATTCAAGAAAGAACCCATATCTACCGATTTGTACCATTATCTTAAGGACTATCAGTTGCGTCCTTGGTGGGAATGGCTGGCAGGCGCTCCTGGCAGAATCAGAGCAAGAGGGCTGTCAAGTTCTGCTGATTCGCTTGCTCCCGTATGCGATTCTGACAACTGTATGCTGACGCGCAGTCAGCAGATGCTTATCAAGACACTTGACCGGAGAATCAGCGTCATTGTTGATAAGGGAACCAGTGTGATTACACTTTCTGTTTCAATGCAGAATCCGGTCATATCGGCCGAAATTGCCAGGAAGGTTTCCTCTAAATTGCAGGAATATATAGGCAGCTATCGTTCCGCAAAAGCCCGGCAGGATCTGGAGGCGGTCAACCGTCTGTATCTTGAAGCGAAAAATGAATTCTTTGACGCTCAACAGAAATACGCAGAATACAATGACCAACACCAGAATGTAACGAAGATGAAGTATCAGATTGAGATGGACCGTCTTGAAAATGAGAAGAATCTGGCATTCGGTGTGTATAACCAGCTGTCGTCACAACTGACTATTGCTAAGGCAAAAGTGCAGGAACAGACACCTGTCTGTGTGACGATACAGCCTGCTGTAGCTCCTTTTAAGGCTTCTCATCCGCAGAAACTGATGATTGGATTGCTGTTTGTCATGCTGGCATTCTTTGGTACTGCTGCATGGTATATTGTACGGGAAAATTTTCTTTCTGACCCCAAATAGGCGGGCACCATGGGTTTCCTGCTGGTATTCACTTTATTAATTGAAGCGGGTGTCCTGCTGTATCTGGAATGGAAGGCTTGGGAGACACTTGTTACTCCTTTGTACTGTCTGGCAATTCCGTATCTTGCAGTATTGTTCATATCAATCATTCTATCAGGCAGGTCCGGATTCGTGGAATTCCATTATCCGAGTATACTGATATGGATTGTGGGACTGCTTCTGTTTGCCGTTCCCAGTTTTGCCGTTTCGGAAGTGGCAATAAAATGTAATGTCATACCTGATGTAACTAATGGTGACAATGGACGTGTTCCAGGATATATTGTAGCGCTTGGAATTGTGACAGTCCTACTGTTTGCATTCCGTCTGTTCACTGTTGCGGAAAGTTCAAAGTATGCCATCGGTTCCGATGATTTTGCAATGGAATTTTCCAGTTACGGCTTCTGGGGACATCTCAGACACATGAGCTTCATTATTATCATGTTTACTATTTATTATCTTGACAAATGCCGGCGTTGGTTGTGGGTATTGATAGTAGGATTGCTGGCGGTCAATGTGGTGAATATGGTCAAGGGTTCGATAATTATACCATGTGTTGTCGGAGTCATGATGAGGATTGTTTCCGGAAAGACGAAAATAACCGGCCGTTTCCTGCTGGTCCTTTCGATATGTGCAGTGGGAGTGTTCTTCATCACGTTTCTGCTGGCTATTGTCGTTGCCAATCGTATGAATGTAAACGGAGGAGTGCTGCAGTGGATTTTCCAACGTTTTGTGCATTATCTGACAAGCGGTACGCTTGGGCTGAGCGTTGACATGCAGTTGGGATTTCCTGACCGTGGGCCATTTCAGGTCATCTGGACTCCGTTCATAAATATTGTAAACCAACTTTGTGGAAATGGGGAGATACTGTCTCCTGTCAATCCGACGTTTCATTTTACAGGCATAAGTCTGACAAACGTCCGGACTTTTTTCGGAACATTATTCATATATACGGACTATATTCAGTTCTGTCTGTATTCGCTGGGAATCAGTGCGTTCTGCTATTCGCTCAAGGTGCTCTCGCAGAGAACCGGCAGTATTTACACTGATGCTGTGTACTGCTATTTCTGCGGTCTGCTTGCAATGGGTTGGTTCGAATTCTACTTATTCCATATTGATGTCATTGAGATACCAGTCATGGTAATACTGCTTCATTTCATAGACTGGGCATTGTCCTTCAAGCATACTCCAATTAACGCATGACTGCAATAATCGTAATAAACTGGAATGGCGCTGATGACACGATAGAGTGCCTGCGTTCACTGGAAAAGGCTGGCGGCAGTTTCTTTGCCGTTGTGGCCGATAACGGCTCTGCCGATGACAGCGTCAGCCGTATCCGTTTGTGCGTCGCTGAACTGGATTTCAGGGTTGAAGTTCTGAAACTGGGATGTAACTTGGGTTTTGCTGCGGGATGTAACAGGGCTGTCCGATTTGCGAAACAATACAATCCTGATTCTTATCTGTTTCTGAACAATGATACTGTTGTTGAACCAGGATTTCTTGAGAAGCTTCAGAATTACAAGTCCTGCCATCCTGAGATAGCTGTTATCGGTCCGCTGATAAGATATTACAATGACAGAAACAGGGTATGGTCATGCGGCTGCAGACTTGTGTTCGGTTCCAGAAAGGCATGTTTCCGTGATATAACCGTTTCTGAACTGCCGGCTAGTGGAGCGGTGCCTGTATCTTTCATTTCGGGTTGTGCCCTTATGGCTGATTCCAGCCTTGTGGACGGGGGGGGACATCTTTTTGACGAAAGCCTCTTTTTCGGTGAAGAGGATTTTGAATTCGCTCACCGTATGCGTAGCGAAGGCAGAAAAATGGCAATTCTGACCGATGCCGCAATATTTCACAAGGTGGGCGCATCGGTCTGTAAGGTATCGGATTGTTGTCAGTTGGGCAGACACTACAATTATTATCTTGGCAGGCTGATTGTGGTACGCAAATATTACGGAACGTTCCTGTCTGCCATTATTAGGCTGCTCAGCCGTCCAAGGTGTGTAAGGTGGTTCAGAAAGGATGGGCTAGACCATAAGGCATCGCGTGCTCTTGTGAACAGACTGATGTCTGAAGCGCGTTTGAAGAAGGGAATAAGTGCCAAGGAATTTCAAGCTATGATGGACGGCACATATTTTGAAATGAAATCATTGTTATTCCTGGGTGCGCTTGACTATCCCAATGTTCCTAAGGCTGGCGATGCTGTAAAGAACCGTTTCCTTCTTGATTTCTTCAGGCAGAGATTCGCCAGGGTCAGGTATGTTGATACGCAACATTGGAAACGGAATCCTATGATTACTGTCCGTGTCATGTGGTGTCTTCTTTTCAGCCGGTTTGACAACATTGTCTTTTCCACATCGAACGTCAGCGCTTACAGACTTGCAAGGCTTACAACGTCACTTCGCCTGAAAAGCAGAATTTATTATTTCATGATAGCGGGTTATACTCCAGTCAAAATAAAGCAGGGTATTTACAAGGCGGACCCTTTTAGAAAACTTGAAAGGATTGTGGTCGAGGCGGACAAGGTTTGCGAAATGTTTCATGAAGTTGGGGTGGATAACACGTACCGTCTGTACAATTTCAAACCGGTACTGTATGTCCCAGACATTTCTGTGCCTCATGATGGACTTGTCAGATTCGTTTTTCTGTCGCGCCTGACGCGGTTAAAGGGGGTTTTCCATATTCTTCAGTCGGTACGTGACCTGAATGCCATGGGGTTGTCAGAAAAGTTCTGCGTTGATTTTTATGGCCGCCAGGACCCTGATGTCAAGGAACAGTTCATGAATGAAACCGATGTGCTTCCCAATGTCTCGTACAGAGGTTTTCTGCAATTGGACAATCCTGACGGTTACAGAATCCTCTCCGGATACGATGCGATGCTGTTTCCGACCATGCATCCCACAGAAGGTTTTCCAGGTGTCATTGCTGATGCTGCCATATCGGCCCTTCCGGTGATAGCGGCAGATTGGAGATATGCTCAGGAGATAATAGGAGATGGTGTTTGTGGCATTCTTATTCCGACAGGTGACAATGCTGCTCTTACTGAAATAATGCGAAAAGTCATTGAAGACCGCAGTATTCTTGAACCTATGAGACGTGCTTCGCTTGAACGTAGCCGGATGTATGACATGAACAATGTGCTGAGTGACCGTCTGATAGAAGAACTCGGAATGTCCTGACTGTCAGTTGTTGAAAACTTGTTTTGGTTTGTGTAGTAATATTTGCTGTTCCTTTCCGTTTATATAAAAAGACAATATCTTTGCAGATGTTATGACAGACGGACTGGTTTCGATAATTACAACAATATATAATTCTGAGGCGTATATTGCCAAGACCATTGAGTCTGTACAGGCTCAGTCATACAGTAATTGGGAAATGCTCATTACTGATGACTGTTCCCAGGATTCCGGACCGCAGATTGTGCGCACTTACGCAGCGGCAGATTCTAGAATCAAATTGCTCTCACTTGATAAGAACTCCGGTCCGGGAGTGGCTCGTAACAACTCAATCATAAATGCGGAAGGCCGTTATATAGCCTTTCTTGACAGTGATGATATCTGGATGCCTGACAAACTGAAACGCCAGCTGGAACTGATGACTGAAAAGAATTGCGGAATGGTGTATTCAAGTTATCTGACATGCAATGAGGACAATATTGTTACCGGAATGGTGAAATGTCGGAGTCATGTCAAGTATTGGCGTATGTTCTGCGATAATGCGGTCGGTTTCCTGACCATGATGTTTGACCGTGAGAAGTGCGGGACATTACTGCTGCCGGAAATACGCAAGCGTCAGGACTGGGCTCTCAACATGTCTCTTCTGAAGAAGTGCCGGATAGCGTATGGGTATAAGGATGAACCATTGGCCATATATAAGATAAGGAGCGGTTCGGTATCAAGTGGCAAACTGTCGCTGGTCAAGTATAATATCAGCATATATCATCTGGTTTTGGGCTATTCCAAGTTCAAGTCTGTCATTATCTTTTTCTTTATTTTCCTTCCGTTCTATTTCGGTAAGAAGATTCTCAATTTCTTCAAGACTATGTTTCTGCCTGTCAGAGGTATGAGCATTCACAAGCTTGATTTTTAATATACTTATTTCCTATGAGCATTCTGATTAAGGGCGGCACCGTTCTGCCGATGGACCGCGAAGATGGTGGCAATGCCACATTCAAGGGTTGTGTTGGAATTGAAGGCGAACGTATAGTTCTGGTTTCGGATAAGGAGTCCGACGGGGACAAGTTTATTGCCAGTCATAAGGACTGCAAGGTGATTGACGCTGCGGGCAAGGTTGTCATGCCTGGCCTGATAAATGCGCACACTCATGTAGCCATGGCGCTGTTGCGCGGCATTGCCGATGACATGCCTCTGATGGAATGGCTCAATGAGCACATCTGGCCCATTGAAGGCAAGATGGGGTACAAGGAAGTGTACGACGGGTCACGCCTTGGCATGCTGGAAATGCTGCTTGGCGGCACTACAACCATTGTGGATATGTATCCGTACAATGAAGCCGTGGCCGAGGCTGCTGAGAATTCGGGAATCCGTGCAGTGGTAAGTCCGTGTTCCATGGACTTCCGCATGGAGCATTTTGAGGGAGACTGGCGCAATATACATCGCCGCTTCAAGGACAGCCGCACGGTATCAATGATAATGGGTCCTCATGCCATATATACGCTGTCAAAGGAGAATCTGCAGCGTACCATTGACATTGCCAACGAACTGGACTGCATGTATCACATCCATCTGTCTGAAACGCAGACCGAGGTAAATGACTCTATAAAGGCAAACGGCAAGAGTCCTGTGGAATATCTGGAAGAGCAGGGGCTTTTCAAACGCCCGGTTCTGGCTGCGCACTGCGTGGTGATGTCTGACAAGGACATTGAGATTCTTGCAAAGTACGGTGTATCGGTAGCGCACAATCCGCAGAGCAACATGAAACTGGCATCAGGCATAGCTCCTGTAAAGAAGATGATGGATGCCGGCATCAACGTTGCCATAGGTACCGATGGGGCATCGTCCAACAATGACCTTGACATGTGGGAGGAAATGCGTACGGCATCGCTACTGCAGAAGGTGGCTACAATGGACACATGCGCCATTCCGGCATACACTGCGCTGAAGATGGCAACTGTCAACGGAGCCAAGGCGATAGGGCGTGAAGGAGAACTTGGAGTACTGAAGGAAGGCGCTCTGGCCGATGTCATTCTGGTTGACATTGAAAAGCCGCACATGTACCCGCACACCAATCTGGTTTCCGAGCTTGTCTATAGTTCGAATGCCAGCGATGTTGATACTGTAATTGTAAACGGACAGATTACAGTTGAGGGCCGGAAGTGCCTGACTATGGACGAAAATGAGGTCTGCAATACGGTCCAGCAGGATATTGACCGTCTGATGAAGGAATAATCAGACTCTCAGAAGCTTGAGCAGGTCGCGGCTGGTGCGGGCACCGGTTTCGCGGCCTGTTCCGTTTTCTATCTTGGCCGACGGGAACAGCAGTATCGTGCTGAAATCGTTGTCCTTCAGGTGTATATGCTCGTAAAGATGACGGAATGAACGGGCTGCATGGCTCTCTGTCTCTCTGGTTCCTATTATTATCAGCATGTGATCGTTGCGCAGTTCGTTTATGGCCCAGTCCATATCGACCGTTTCACTCACTTCACAGAATGATACACGGCCTCCTTCGACGCTCTTTGCAGTTCCGCGTACGGAATCTATTGCCTGGGTCTTACCGTAAAATATTGTTTCACAATTGGTTGCGGTGCATATCTTGAAGATTGTTCCAACTGCCTTCGCAAAGGCGTCATCCTGAATGACAGGACCGGGAACCAGAACTACAATGCGTCTTATGGTATTCAGGGGCGATGTCATACGCTGCAGAACTATTTCGCCCGGAACGCATTCCAGCATCGGGCTGACTATATTTTCAAAATAGTATGTGGTTATGCTGCGTCTGAGAGGCATACCCATTATGAGCGATGTGGCATCAAATTCCTTTGTGGCATGCACTATGCTCTCTACAATATTGTTGCCCAGTCTGTTGTGGGCTACGAACGGGACATCGGCGCTGGCAGCAATGGCGGCAGCCTCCTGTAGTCTTCCTTTGCCGTCCTGCATGTATTTTGGTGCATGCTCACCGCCTACGGTCACATACAGTCCTACCATTTCAGGACCTTTCTTCGGGCGTATTGTGATGGCTGTATCCATAAGCGCCTGCAGCGTATTGGAGCCTGTCAGTGTGACCATGAGACGTTCATATCCGTTCTTTTCGTCACTGTGTCCTTTCTGGAATATGCTGCTGGCGGCACGTTCTGTGACAATATTGCTCAATATGCATGAAAACAGTACAATGAGAACGGTGCTGCTCAATACGGAAAGTCCTATGATTCCTGCGGAGTAGGCGCCGGTGGCTATTGCAAGCGCTCCTGCGGCGTGTGATTCGCTGAGTCCGAACAGAATTTTGCGGTCATCCCGGTCAAAATGGGAAAGTTTCTGAATACCGTATGCTGCAATCCATTTTGTAAAATTACCGGTAATGAAAATGACCGCAAATATCCACAGAGTGTTCCAGTCGCTGCATACGCCCCTGATGTCAATCATCATTCCTGTTGTAAGCAGGAATACCGGGACGAACAATGCGTTTCCTATGAAATCCATGCGGTGCATGAGCGGTGATGTGTTCGGTACGTACCGGTTCATCATCAGACCTGCAAGGAATGCGCCAAGTATCGCATCGATGCCTATCAGACATGCCAGTCCGCATGAAACGGCCAGAAGCAGCATGACATACAGAAAGTGTGAGAAGTTGCTGCTTGCCTGTCTGAAAAAGTGTCTTGTGATTCTTGGGTATATGAGAATGACAGCAGCTATATAGCATGCCAGTTTTAAAAGGAGAATGGCGGTCGATGCTGCTCCATTGTTGTCTGACATGAGTATCGAATACAGTACAAGAGCTATAAGGATGGCTACCAAAGCTCCTGTCAGAGAGATGGTTACGCTTTTACGCCGGTCAAGTCCGAAACGGCTGACAATTGGAAATGACACCAATGTGTGAGACCCCATTATGCAGCCTATTACACCAGCCGCCCTGCCGTCAAGTCCCAATACCGACTGGCCTGCCCACATGCACGCCGCAAAAGGAATGGCAAATGTCAGTACACCGAACAATATGCCGTTTGCCCTGTTGCGTTTCATCTCCTCAAGGTCAATCTGTATGCCGGCAAAGAACATGATGAAGAGCAATCCCACGCGTCCGGCGAAATTGAGCGTATCTCCTGTTTCAATTATACCAAGAAGTCCCGGGCCGATAATCACTCCTGCAATGATGAGACCTGCAATCTGGGGAAAACGCAGCTTACGGCATAAGGATGGTACGAAAAGTATGAGTGCAAGCACCAGAACCGTGACCCATATGCCGTCTGTGACGGGGAATAGCTGTTGAAAAGTCATAAGTATATTATTTCGCTGTGAAGATAGTCATAATTCCTTATTTCGTATATTCGCATACTCTAAGAATAGCGATGATAGACTACGAAAAAGAATTGAACGGCAGCCAGCGTGACGCGGTGATGTATACCGATGGGGATTGTATGGTCATTGCAGGTGCCGGATCAGGAAAAACACGTGTTCTGACATACAGAATTGCACATCTTCTTGAAACTGGCATCGAACCATGGGCTGTACTGGCTCTGACTTTCACCAACAAGGCTGCTCAGGAGATGAAGCAGCGTATTGCAGCACAGGTAGGAGAGAGCAGGGCCAGATATCTGTGGATGGGCACATTCCACAGCATATTCAGCCGTATTCTCAGAACCGAGGCCGAGTATCTTGGCTACACCCGTGACTTTACGATATATGACCAGACCGACAGCCAGAACCTGATCAAGTCAATTATTCGTGAAATGCAGCTTGACGAAAAGGTTTACAAGCCCAATGTTGTGCAGAACCGCATATCAAACGCAAAGAACCGCCTTTTGAACGCTCAGGCATATCTGGGTAATGCCGACATATACAAGAATGACCAGTTCAAGCGTATTCCGATGACCGGCAAGGTCTATGAAAAGTATGAACAGCGTCTCAGACAGTCGAATGCCATGGACTTTGATGACCTTCTGATGATGACATTCATACTGTTCCGTGACAATCCGGAAGTGCTTGAACGATATGCGTCACAGTACCGCCATATTCTGGTGGATGAGTACCAGGACACAAATTATGCGCAGCACTGCATTGTATGGCAGCTGACCCGTCACGGTGCCAGGCTGTGTGTTGTAGGTGACGATGCCCAAAGCATATATTCGTTCCGTGGGGCCAATATAGACAACATGCTGAAGTTCCAGAAACTCTATCCGGATTCGTGCATGTTCAAATTGGAACAGAACTACCGTTCTACTCAGACCATTGTCGAAGCAGCCGGAAGCCTTATAGAGAAAAACCGCTCACAGATCAGAAAGAACGTCTTTTCAACAAACGAACAGGGTGACCGCATAAAGGTTGCCTGTACACATTCTGATATAGAGGAGAGCGAGACTGTTGTGAACAGATTGCTTGATCTGCATACCTACAAGGACGTTTCATGGAATGAGATGGCGGTGCTGTACCGTACGAATGCCCAGTCAAGGCCTATAGAAGAGGCTCTTCGCAAGCGCGGACTGCCGTACAGGATATACGGTTCGCTGTCTTTTTACCAGAGAAAGGAAATAAAGGACGTCATTTCATATTTCCGTCTCTGCATCAATCCCAGTGATGAGGAGGCGTTCAAACGTATCATCAATTATCCCGCCCGTGGCATAGGCCAGACCACAATCGGCAAGATAGAATCTGCGGCAGCCGCTGCCGGACGCAGCCTATGGGATGTGGTATCGCAGCCTGACCTTTACCCGCTTGATGTGAATTCGGGTACCAGAGCAAAACTTGACGCCTTTGTGGAACTGATGGAGTCGTTCATGTCAAAGGCACAGTCTGACAATGCGCAGCAGCTGGCAACGGCCATAATAGACGGTGCGGGAATCATGAAGGACCTGAACGCCGACATATCCGTTGAAGGGGAAAGCCGCCGGCAGAATGTTGAGGAACTTCTAGCCGGACTTGACGGTTTCATTAAGGAACGCACTGAAGAAGGCAATGAGAAAACCGGCATGGTGGATTATCTGAACGATGTCGCGCTTATGTCTGACCAGGATAACGGCGATGAAGACCAGATAGAAAAGGTGACTCTTATGACCGTACATGCGGCCAAAGGTCTGGAATTCGATTCCGTATGCATTACAGGTCTTGAAGAGAACCTGTTTCCAAGCAACATGTCGGGTGACGATGAGCGTCAGGTGGAGGAGGAAAGACGCCTGTTCTA
This sequence comes from Bacteroidaceae bacterium, assembly GCA_024398755.1. Classification (GTDB taxonomy): domain Bacteria; phylum Bacteroidota; class Bacteroidia; order Bacteroidales; family Bacteroidaceae; genus Colenecus. Next base: position 24,084 of record JAKSIQ010000017.1, read on the forward strand.
TGTTGCCATGACCAGGGCCAGGAAATATCTGATGCTGACATACGCCACTACAAGATTCCGTTATGGAAATACTGATTTCTGTGAACCTAGCCGTTTTCTGAAGGACATTGATTCCAAATATCTGCAGAAACCGGCGGCAGACATGCGTCAGGCCTGGAATTCGCATTCATCATTGTTTGGAAATGAAGATTCGCGTCCTGTATTCCAGCGTAAGAGCCTGTCACCTTTTCCTTCAAAGCCAGTGCATAACAATACTGTTAATCAGACATTTACTGAACGTAAACCATGGCAGAAAGGAAAAATGCAGGTGGTCACTCCCGAGATGCTGGCCAGCCATACTGCAGCATCGGCATCTGATAGGTTGCACGAAGGCAATGTCATTGAACATGAGCGTTTCGGAGTGGGCAGTGTACTGTCTGTTGAAGGCTGTGGAGACAGTGCGAAGGCCAAGATCAGGTTCCTGAATGTCGGTGAGAAAACATTGCTTTTGAAATTTGCACGTTTTAAAGTGTTGAAGTAGTTTTGCATTTAAACAACTGATTCTTACATAAGTATGATTACTGAAAGCACTGCAATACTACGAGTCGGAGTAAGCCTGCTGTTTGGTGGCATTATCGGCATTGAGAGATATCTGCACAAGCATCCTGCGGGAGTGCGCACATTCATGCTTACCAGTCTTGGCTCCACACTTGCAACGATTGCGTCAATATGGATTTGCGAGAACAACATGAACCTGATAAACGGTGATCCCGGCAGAATAGCTGCACAGGTGCTTACAGGCATTGGTTTCATTGGTGCCGGGCTTATAATCAAGAACAACAACAATGACATATCGGGACTGACAACGGCTACAAGTATTTTCGTGATGGCTGCCATAGGCATTGCAGTCGGTGTAGGCATGTATCTGACGGCGGCAGTAGCCACTCTTGCGGTTACAGGAATACTGTTCTCGTCATTCCTGTTCCATGATTCAAGAAAAGACAAAAAACAAGAATAACATGAAGCGTTTATTATCACTGACATTTGCAGCTGTCCTGTTGGCACTGCCGGCCAAGGCCCAGCAGCCTGACCCTAATTTCTTCATCTATCTGTGTTTCGGACAGTCCAATATGGAGGCCGGTGCCCGTCCTGCCGATCAGGACAAGGACTGGAACGATCCGCGCTTCCAGTTCATGGCAGCCGTCGACATGCCTCGCCAGGACCGTACAATGGGCAACTGGTACACGGCCGTTCCTCCAATCTGCCGTCCCAGCAACAATATGGGCCCTGTTGACTTCTTCGGCCGCAAGATGATTGAGAATCTGCCGGAACAGTACAGGGTAGGTGTAATCAATGTGTCTGTTGCAGGCGCCAAACTGGAACTCTGGGACAAGGACGCATGTGCCGATTATCTGGCAATGGAAGCTGCCGATCCAAGCCGCTCATGGCTGGTGAACATGGCAAAGGAATATGACATGAATCCTTATCAGAGACTGCTTGACATGGCAAAGATTGCACAGAAGTCAGGTGTCATTAAGGGTATGCTTGTTCATCAGGGCGAATCGAACCCCGATGATTCACTCTGGTGCGGCCGTCTGAAGAAGATTCATGATGACCTGTGCCACGATCTGGGCATCAACCCCGACGATGTTCCACTGCTTGCCGGTGAACTCAAGCAGGCTGAAGAGGGCGGCGTATGCGCAGCCTTCAACCAGGTAGTGCTTGCAAACCTGCCCAAGACAATGAAGAACGCTTACGTCATTTCTTCAATCGGCTGCGAAAGCACAGGTGACCAGTTCCACTTCTCGACCGAGGGAATGCGTCTTATGGGTTACCGCATGGCCGACAAGATGCTTGAACTGCAGGGCTTCAAGCAGCCTGAAAACCGCACGGTCACTCTGAATCTCAAGAACAAGGGTATTGAAGTAAGCCCGACTCTGGCCGGCATTTTCTTTGAAGACATAAACAATTCGCTTGACGGCGGAATATGCGCACAACTCATTCAGAACCACTCGTTCCAGATGTACAATGTGCCTGACGGACCTGCAAAGGAGTTCTCACAGTCAGACACCGTTTTCTTCGGCTGGACCGTTCTGGGCCGTGGCGATGCAAAGGGTGTCGCTCATGCCGTCAGCGACCATCCGCTGGTCAAGGACCTGAAACGCTACTATGACTTCGACCCGAATGACAAGTATGATGATGAACTGCGCTATGCACAGTATTGCGTACGCTTTGACATAGAGAACCCGGGCGACGGCTACGGTATTGCCGCCAACGGCTACGGTATTGCCAAATATGGAAACGAACGCCAGGGCAACTACTATTCGAACAACACCCAGGTGGCATCGATTCCTGTAGAAAAGGGCATCAGCTATGATTTGACATTGTATCTTCAGGGTCAGCAGTACCCGGGCAACATTACCGTTTGCCTTGAGGATGCCAGCGGAAAGTCCAATTCGAATGTCATTACAATATCGGGGCTTGGCAACGACTGGCAGAAATACACCGGAAGCCTTAAGGCCGAACGCAGCGTTGACAGCCGTCTGGCCATAATGGCCGATGCAGCCGGCACATTCTATCTTGACTATGTGACACTGCTGCCTGAAGCTTCACAACTGTGGAACGAAGGCAAGGATGGCCCGTTCCGCAAGGACCTGATGCAGGCTTTGGCCGATTTGCATCCCACGTTCATGCGTTTCCCCGGCGGATGTGCCAGTGAAGGCACCAACTATTTCGGACAGCCTTTCTGGAAGAACTCCATCGGCCCCGAAGAACAGCGCATAGGATTCCGCAATCACTGGGGCTACTGGACATCGCAGTATGTGGGCTTCTACGAGTATCTGCTCATGGCAGAATCGCTCGGTGCGACTCCGCTGCCCGTCCTTAACAACGGCGTAACCTGTCAGTTTGCAGGACACCAGTACATTGCACCGCTGGAAACAGAGGCTGACCGCCAGCGCTTCCATGACATTTTCGTTGACGATGCGCTTGATTTCATTGAGTTCTGCAACGGAAGCACCGATACGGAGTGGGGCGCCCTGCGTGCTGAAATGGGTCATCCGGAACCGTTCAACCTGAAGTACCTTGGAATTGGCAACGAAAACAAGGGCAAGGAATTTTGGGAGCGCTTTGATATAATATACAATGAGGTCACGGCAAAGTATCCGGACATCATCATAGTCTCAACGGCAGGTTCTGCAGCTGACGGACGTGAATTCAACGAGAACATGCACCAGATTGACACAAAGTATCAGAACACTGTTGTTGACGAGCATTACTATCGTAACAACCAGTGGTTCTACAAGAACGGTGACCGATACAATGCCGACAAGGTTCGCGGTGCTGACAGTCTGACTTATGACCGCAGCCGTGCCACACGCGTGTTCGTGGGTGAATTTGCAAACAACAACAGCAACAACGACTATGCCAGCGCAATGGCCGAGGCCGCATACTGGACAAGTCTGGAGCGCAATTCCGATATGGTTGTAATGGCCGCATACGCACCGCTGTTCTGCAAGAAGGGCTTCAACAAGTGGAACTCAAATCTGATATGGTTTGACAACCGCGGCCTGTGGCGCACCTGCAACTACTACTATCAGCAGTTGTTCTCAGTAGCCGGTGACCGTGCATTCGATATGACCGGTGTCATGAACGGCACCGAAGTTGACGAGTCTGTCTATACATCGCCCACAATTGATACGGAAACAGGTGAAATCTTCATTAAGTTCGTCAACTCCGAGGCTGTGAACAAGAACCTGACAGTCAACATGGGCAAAGGCCAGAACCGCAGGAAATACAAGGCCGTTGTTGAATTCATGACATCGCCCGATACCAAGGTCAAGAACCAGGGTGACCAGAACAGCTATTCCAGCGCACAGCCTGCAGCACCGGCCGGCGGACGTGGTGGCTTTGGCGGTATGGGTGGCGCACGCCAGTTCAGTTATACCGAAAAGGTTGTTCCTCATACAGCTGACCTCGGATTGGTGAAGAAATCGTTTACAATGACAATGCCTGAGAATTCGGTAGGAATAATCCGTCTGATTCCGGCAAAGAAGAAGTGAACATTAGAACCTTTCAAAACAGGTCCTTGTAATCTGAATGGAGATGGAGAATATGGCAGCTTGTCCGGTACAGTCCGGAAGTGAGTTCCTGTACGGAAGAACTTTCGGTGACCAAGGGTGCGCCAGAGTGCTTTTCACTTTGGACAGTCCCGTCAATGAAGATGCCTTGAAGCAGGCTGTCTGTGGCGCATTGGAAGAATATGATTTTCTGAAACTGAAGATTGAACGCCGTGCCGATGGCCTGTATTGGGTGCCTAATGACGCTCCGGTTGCGGTACTGCATACCGATGCTGACATTTTAGTTCCTTCAGAGCAGACAAATGACCATCAGCTGGTCATAATGTGGCATGACAACAATGTGACATTCAAGTTCTCGCACGCCCTGATGGACGGACGAGGCAGCAGTCCGCTGTTCCAGTCCGTCTTTTCACGCTATTTCGGCACAGTCCGCAGCGAGCAGGAAAAACGTCTCGGCAAGGATGATGTTCTGGCCGATTCCAGGCTTAACCCGATCCGTAATGAAGACGGTGCGTTTTACCTTCCCTGTGTGGCCGATGCCTATTCGCTGACCCGTGACGGAGGACTTGAGGAAACCGAGGATTTCCAGTACCGCTGCATAGAACTTGATGAAAAGGAATTCATGGGCCGTTGCAAGAGCAGTGACGGCACTCCGAACGTCGCAATGACGGTGCTGCTGTGCCGTGCCATAAAACGCTTCCAGCAGCAGACAGGTACAGCCGGAAAGAATCCTGTCATCAACATGTCGGCCGACCTGCGTTCCTGTCTTGGAAACGTCAGCACCCACTGGAATACCATTGCAGACCTTCACCTGTCTTTTGACGAACGTATGGAAAGCAGGGATTTCACTTCGCAGTGCACTATAATGCGCGGCAAACTGTTCCTGGAATCCGATGCAGACACCCTGCGTATCCAGGCATCAAGAATAGGCCAAACCATTGCACAGGCAGGCAAACTGCCGACTTTTGAGGAAAAGGATGAGTTTTACCGACGTCAGCACGAACTGACCCACAGCCGTTCAACCGCACTGGTAAGCTATGTGGGCGTCTATCCGTTCGGTAATGATGTCAACTCGCACTTTGAGATGATACGTGTACGTCTGGCAACTGTCTGGGCTATGCTTCAGGTGGAAATCAACGTGGCATCGGGCCATTTCTATCTGACGTGGATGCAGAAGTTCAACGGTGATGTGCTTCTGAATCTGTTTCTTGATGAACTGCGTCAGCTTGGCCTGTCCTTCTCGCTGAAAGACTGAAAACAGATCTGGCGTGTCAGCCTTGCGTTGGACGATTGTCTCCGTTTGCCGCCTTGGCATGGATTCGGGTAGCCCAATAGACAAATGGCGTGTCACAGACTGCTACGATGCCTTTGGCTGCGTATGTGGTTATGATCAGTTCAATTACAGTGTCCTGCGGAAATGTTCCGGCAAAAGCCAGTTCTGTGAACAGTATGGAGTCAACCAGCTGGCTGGTGAATGTGCTGGCATTGTTCTTTATCCAAATCCGCCTGGTATGCCTTCCTATCCAATCGTAAAGGTATGTGTCCATTGTATTGGATACTATGTACGCGGCAAGGCTGGCCAGACAGATTCTGGGTGTGCATGAAAGCAACGTGTGCATGGCACCCGACACTTCATCGTATTCGTTTGGCTGGAATGCCAGTGAAAACTGCGACAGCACGGCAAATGAAATCAGTGCAAAGAATCCCATTCTAATCGCTTTGCGGCTTTCCTTTCCTCCGTACAATTCGCTTATTATGTCCGTGCACAGAAAAGTGCTTCCATAGACAACGTTGCCGAGCGTCATTGACATTCCGAAAATGTCAACGCACTTTGAAACTTCGATATTGGCTATTATTGTGGCAAAACCAACCCATACGAACAGCCCGTGTTTGTCCCACAACTTGAATGCAAGAGTCACTCCCAGGAATGACACCAGAATGGTTGCGAAGAATAGGAATTCGTTCATAGATATCTGTGACGCAATAATGTGCCCACAAAATTAGTGTTTTCCTCAAAAAAAATAAGCCAAAAGTTTTGAGAATGTAAGAAAAGCCTTACCTTTGCACCGCTTTCAACGGAAAGCAATTCTTTGAAATGATGATGCAGGTTTCTGCGAGGGTTGATGTCAGGGAGAGTTACAATGCTTGACAGAGTGTCTGACCCGGATTTCAGAAATGATGCGATAGTGTTTGCGGCAATTTTTGTGCAAGCTGAGAGCAGAGAAAAGTCTTGCTTTTCTATGCCGAGGCGCCGCCAAAAATCGCGCAGATTTTTTCGGAGAAAAAATTTGCGGCAATAGCTCAGTTGGTAGAGCACGACCTTGCCAAGGTCGGGGTCGCGAGTTCGAGTCTCGTTTGCCGCTCATAACGTTCTTTGAATGGATGAATTGAATTGCCCAGCTGGCGGAATTGGTAGACGCGCACGTTTCAGGTGCGTGTGCCGAGAGGTGTGCAGGTTCGAGTCCTGTGCTGGGCACTTCTTTCTGGAGAGATGGCGGAATTGGTAGACGCGCTACTTTGAGGGGGTAGTGACAATTATGTCGTGTGAGTTCGAGTCTCATTCTCTTCACATATCCACAGTTGCGGCAATTTTTGTGCAAGCCGAGAGCAGAGAAAAGTCTTGCTTTTCTATGCCGAGGCGCCGCCAAAAATCGCACAGATTTTAAAAGTTGCGGCAATTGACGCCAAGCCGAGAGCAGAAGGAAAGCTTGCTTTCATTATGCCGAGGCGCGAAAGTCAATCGCAGCAAAAATGAAATTTTTGCGGCAATAGCTCAGTTGGTAGAGCACGACCTTGCCAAGGTCGGGGTCGCGAGTTCGAGTCTCGTTTGCCGCTCCAAAGGTTCACCGAATGGTGGACCTTTTTTGTTACCCTTCCCCTCGAACTCGCGACCCCGGTTCGCTGTGGCGAACTAAAACAAGGTTTCCGCGATAGCCCACGACGTGGGCTCGAGTCTCGTTTGCCGCTCCAAAGGTTCACCGCAAGGTGGACCTTTTTTGTTACCCTTCCCCTCGAACTCGCGACCCCGGTTCGCTGTCCACCCGAAAAAGTATGGGTATTGATACGTGCAACATTACGCTCTCGTGAGTAAAACA
>JAKSIQ010000018.1 GCA_024398755.1 Bacteroidaceae bacterium
CGGACTAGCCATTTTCCAGACCGCGGTAAGTGAATACGCCTGTTTTACTCACGAGCTAGCCATTTTCCAGACCGCGGTGAGTGAATACGCCTGTTTTACTCACGAGAGCGTAATGTTGCACGTATCAATACCCATACTTTTTCGGGCAAACCCCATCTATGCCTTCCCCCACTAAATATCGACTGAGCCCTTAGTCCACTACCTGCGTTCTGTGTGGCTGATCTTAAAGCCGTTCGGACAGATGGTCGAAGTACTGCTTGCTGACGGGAACGGGCGGGGTGTTGGGGATGTTCATTTCGGCGAACATGAAGCCGTCACGGTCCTTGCGCAGTACGGTGACGTGTTCGGGGTTGACAAAGTATGAACGCTGGCATCTGACAAGACATTGTGCGAATGCCGGAGTCTCGAGACTTTTCATAGAAGCGCGCAGCATGAATTCCCTGACTTTTTCAGCCTCCATGTAGCATATCTTCAGATAGTTGGATTCGGCCTTGACATACAACAGTGACGATGGCGCTATGGTAAGTCTGAGGCGCTGGTGTTCGTCGTGGAAACGTACCAGACTTCCGTCGGCCTGCTGCTGTCTGGCTTCAAGCATGCCGTTCTTCAGTGTGACCGCTCTTGACAGTGTCATTGGAATATATATGAAAACCAGTTCCAGATAGCTGTATTTCAGACAATACGAGAAGTGCTGGAAATAGTTCTGACCGTCAGCTTTTATAAGAACGGTGTATAGGGCAAAAAAGAATGTGATTCCAAGGACCTCTCCCAGACACCATCCTATGTATTGGAACCATCCCATTTCCGTTGCCTTCAGAACGAAATGCAGCATTGTCCTGGATATGGCCAATGTTCCAAGGGAAATGCATGACAGCATGATGATATGAAACGAGAATTCTTTGCCCTGGGCACCTGAATAGAACTCCATGATGTCAAACGGGGTGTAGAAGATGGAGAAAACCATGAAGAACAGAGGTATGGCAAATATGTAAACCAACTGGTTACGATACTTGCTTCCCATATTGAACGGCTGGTTGGAAAACTTGAAATTCTGTACCATATATCCTTGGGATGAAATTCGGAATACTGCTGTTTCTGTCCCACAAAAATAGGGATTTCCCGCTAAAATGGCAATTTATACCATATTTAGTTTGTTCTGCGGCACTTTCTTTACTGCGCATTTCAATGGCGGTAACTTTGCGGCGTTGAATATTGAATCGCAGTACGTATGAAACACTATTTGCAGAAACTGCAGGAGCAGATTTGCGAGAATTGGAACAGGAAGGCTCTTTGCAATTATGGTGGTGATGCCATGACTTTCGGTGAACTTGCCGCAAGTATTGAAAGGCTTCACGTTCTGTTTTCCATGTTGGGCATTTCAAAAGGTGACCGAATTGCCTTGTGCGCACGCAATCAGGCAAATTGGGGCGTGGCTTTCCTTGCTGTCAATACCTATGAGGCTGTTGTTGTTCCCATACTTCCTGATTTTCACAAAGACGCAATACTGTCCATTCTTGAACATTCCGGAAGCGTGGCGCTATTTGCGGACAAGGATATTTTTGACAGACTTGAGGTACAATCAATATCGTGTCTGAAGTGGGCTGTGAACATCAGTGATTTTTCAGACTTGTCGGCCGGTTCTGATGCTGGCAGGTCATTTGAATTTCTTGATGCCCGATTCAACGAACTTTATCCTTGTGGCTATTCGGCAGCCTGTCTGGATTATCCGACCGACAATGACAAGGAGCTTGCGGTCATAAACTATACCTCAGGCTCGACGGGTCAGCCTAAGGGCGTCATGCTGAGATACGAATGCTTCTCGGCCAATATAGAATTCGGACAGAAAAGACTTCCATCAACTCCGAATGACAACCTTCTGTCCATACTTCCCATGGCTCACATGTTCGGAATGGTTTTTGAACTGCTGTACCCTTTATGCGGCGGTACGGCCGTGTATTTCCTTGGACGGACTCCTTCGCCGACCTTGCTCATGAAGGCTATGGCCGATGTGAAACCGTATCAGGTGGTTGCCGTTCCAATGATTTTTGAGAAGATTTACAGGAAGAAACTGCTTCCGGCAATGAACAGGCCGCTTGTCAGGTTCATGATGGCTGTGCCATTGCTCAGGAATGCAGTGTATATGAAAATGCGCCACGAAATCAACAAGTCTTTCGGAGGTAAGGTGGGTACATACATTATGGGTGGTGCGGCCGTCAATCCGGAAGTCGAGGCTTTCCTGCACCGGATAGGACTTCATTTCACGATCGGGTATGGCATGACTGAGGCTGCGCCGTTGCTGGCTTTTGAGGATTGGAGCCGTTTTTCACTCCGTTCCTGTGGAAAAGCTATGGATTATGTCCAATTGAGAATCGATTCCGAGAATCCGGTTTCCGTTCCGGGCGAAATCCAGGCAAAAGGAATAAACATCATGTCGGGCTATTACGGCAATGAAGAGGCTACAAAAGCCGCCTTTACCGAAGACGGCTGGTTCAGAACCGGCGATTTGGGCACGATGGACACCTGCGGCAATCTGTACATCAAAGGCCGAAGCAAGAGCATGCTCCTTTCATCAAGCGGTCAGAACATCTACCCCGAAGAGATAGAATGCATAGTCAACAGTCAGGAATTTGCAACCGAATCGGTGGTTGTCATGCGCGATGACCGTCTGGTGGCTCTTGTCAGACTTGATGAAGATGAACTGAAGAAGTGTCGCGGGAGCCGTCCGCTGTCAGATATTCTTGAAGGTATCCGCAACAACGCCAACCAGCGTCTGGCCAAGTTCTGTCAGCTTTATAAAGTAGAAGCCGTTGACAAACCGTTTGAAAAGACACCGAAAATGTCTATCAAACGTTATTTGTACAGCTGATTGCCGGGAAAAAGACAAAAAATGTCGGAATTATTTGCACATTATTTAATAAAGGGATAATTTTGTACCCGATGATACGATGTGTGGAGAGGCTCTCGGGCCTCTTTTTTCGTGCCATTCAACATTAATTCATATAATTAATTGCTGTTAGCAGAATGATTGAAAAACAAGCTGTCGGTGCCATTGCTGAAGAATGGCTGAATGCCAAGGAAGGTTATTTCCTGGTTGATGTCAGTGTATCAACGGACAATGTGATTGTCATTGAAATTGACAATAGGGACGGTGTCTGGATTGACGATTGCGTTGATTTGAGCCGTTTCATTGAGTCAAAACTTGACCGTGATGTTGAAGACTACGAGTTGGAAGTCGGCTCGGCGGGCATAGGCCAGCCATTCAAGGTGCTGCAGCAGTATCTGAACCATATAGGACAGGTGGTCGAGGTGCTTCCCAAAAGCGGGAGCAAGTTCGTCGGCACTCTGCTGGCTGCCGATGACAATGGCTTTACAATAAGGACAAAGCAGAAGCAGCTGCAACCAGGTTCCAAGCGCGCACATCTGGTCGATGTGGAACTGTCAATGGAACATTCCCAGGTAAAATATGTAAAATACGTAATAAGTTTAAAGTAAAATGGCTACAAAAAAGGAAGAGACAATTTCTCTTATTGGAACCTTTCAGGAGTTCAAGGATCTGAAAAACATTGACCGCATGACCCTGGTCAGCGTTCTCGAAGAGAGTTTCCGTAGTGTTATCTCAAAGATGTTCGGAACCGATGAGAACTATTCCGTCATTGTGAACCCGGACAAGGGTGACTGCGAAATCCAGCGTTCAAGAGTCGTTGTTGAAGATAAGGATCTTGAGGACTCCAATACTCAGATTTCACTTTCCGAAGCCCGTCTCATAGATGAGGATTTCGAAGTGGGCGAGGAAGTTTCGGAACAGGTGGAGTTTGCCAAGTTCGGCCGTCGTGCCATTCTGAACCTGCGTCAGACGTTGGCATCAAAGATACTCGAGCTTGAAAAGGACAGCCTTTACAACAAGTATCTTGAGAAGGTTGGAACCGTTATTCAGGCCGAAGTCTACCAGATATGGAAAAAGGAGATTCTTCTTCTGGATGACGAAGGCAATGAACTGCTTCTGCCCAAGACGGAACAGATTCCGAGCGATTTCTTCCGCAAGGGTGAAAGCGTACGCGCCGTTGTTGACCACGTTGACAACGTGAACAACCCGAAAATCATTCTCAGCCGTACATCACCGGTGTTCCTGCAGCGCCTGTTCGAACAGGAGGTGCCTGAAATTGCCGACGGTCTGATTACCATCAAGAAGATTGCACGCATTCCTGGTGAAAGAGCCAAGATTGCAGTAGAATCATACGATGACCGTATTGATCCGGTTGGAGCATGTGTAGGTGTGAAGGGCTCCAGAATTCATGGCATTGTGCGCGAACTCCGCAATGAAAACATTGATGTCATCAATTATACCACCAATATTGATCTTTTCATTCGCCGTGCGCTCAGTCCCGCCAAGGTGTCCGAACTCAAGATCGATTCCGAAGCACGTCGTGCCGAAGTTTATCTGAAACAGGATCAGGTGTCACTCGCAATAGGAAAAAGCGGTCTGAACATCAAACTGGCCAGCATGCTTACCGAACACACCATCGACGTATATCGCGAACTGTCGCAGGAGGCTACTGAAGAAGATGTTTATCTGGACGATTTCCGCGGCGATCTGGAAGACTGGGTTGTCGATGCCCTTCATGACGCAGGATTTGAAACCGCAAAGGCTGTTCTGCGTGCCGACCGTGCTGTTCTGATTGAAAAGGCAGATCTTGAAGAAGAGCAGGTTGATGAGATCCTGGATATCCTGGCACAGGAATTCAGTGATGAGGAGGAGTTCCAGAAATTTATTAGGAAGTGATTCAATAACTAGATATTTTTATAGATGGCGATAAGAATAAGCAAAGTTACAAGAGAACTTAACGTGGGTTCCGCCACATTGGTGGAGTTCATGCATAAAAAAGGCTTTGACGATATTGTCGATGACCTTAACCAGAAACTGACAGACGAGCAGTACAATATGCTTGTCGCTGAATTCAGCCAGGACAAGTCACTGCGCGACGAGGCTACACGTTTCCTTCAGGACCGTCAGAGCAAACGTACTTCCGATGTTCCGGAACAGCCTGCAGCCGCTCAGGAGACACCGGCACCGGAGCCGGCACCGGAACCGGTGGAAGTGCATCAGGAGCCTGTCATAAAGTTCAAGACTGTAGGTAAAATCGATCTGGACGGTGCAAAACCTGAACCGAAACAGGCTCAGAAGGCTGAGACCAAGCCTGAAGAGAAGATTGAGCCTGAACAGAAGCCTGTGGCAGAGTCAAAGCCTGTGGCAGAGTCAAAGCCTGTGGCTGAAAATAAGCCTGTGAACAAGCCTGAACCGGAACTTGTCCCGAAACCTGAACCTAAGCCGGAGCCCAAGCCGGCGCAGAAACCGGAGCCGAAAGCCGAAACGGTCAAGGTAAAAGAGGCTGAAACCGTTCCGGCACAAAAGTCTGAAAAGCCAGCAGGTTCTGTAGAACAGGCAGCTCCTGCACAGCCGGCTGTTGACGAAGAGAAAGTACAGCAGCCTGTGAAGGCCGAACAGGATGAAGTGTTCAAACTTGAAACTCCGGTAGACGGAGGTCTTAAAATCAAGACCGTAGGAAAGATTGATCTGGCAGCCATCAACCAGTCAACGCGTCCGAAGAAGAAGTCAAAGGAGGAAAAGAAGAAGGAACGTGAAGCTAAGGATCTGCAGCGTCAGCAACAGCGCCAGCAGTTCAAGGATTCACTGGTAAAGGAAATCCGTCCGGGTGGTGACAACGGCCAGCAGGGACAGGATGGACCGCGCAAGAAGAATCGTGTAAGGATTGGAGGCGAAAAGGTGGATATCACCAAGGCCGACAGCTACGGTCAGTCACAGTCTCAGGGCGGATCGCAACATCAGTATAACGGACAGAACGGAAACCAGAACGGTGGCGGACGCAACAACAAGGACCGCCGTTTCAACAAGGCCGATAAGAACGATTTCTCGAATGACGACGTGAACCGTCAGATAAAGGACACGTTCTCATCGTTCCAGAAGGGCAAGACAAAGTCTTCGAAGTACCGCAAGGACAAGCGTGAGCAGGTCCAGCAGCGTGCCCAGGAGGCTTTCGAGCAGGAAATGGCAGAAAGTAAGGTCCTGAAACTGACTGAGTTCGTTACTGCCAATGAACTGGCCACCATGATGAATATTCCGGTAACAAAGGTCATTGCAACTTGTATGAGTGTCGGTATCATGGTTTCAATAAACCAGCGTCTTGATGCCGAGACAATCAATATTGTAGCCGACGAATACGGATTCACGACCGATTTCGTCAGCGCCGAGGTTGCCCAGCAGATAAGCGAGGAGGCCGACCGCGAGGAGGATCTGCAGCCGCGTGCTCCTATCGTTACCGTCATGGGTCATGTTGACCATGGTAAGACTTCGCTGCTTGACTATATAAGAAAGTCGAATGTCATTGCCGGTGAGGCCGGTGGCATTACCCAGCACATAGGTGCCTACAACGTGAAACTTGACGACGGCCGTCACATCACGTTCCTGGATACTCCGGGTCACGAGGCATTTACCGCCATGCGTGCCCGCGGTGCACAGGTTACCGATATTGCAATCATCATTGTGGCTGCCGATGACAATGTGATGCCTCAGACCAAGGAGGCCATTGCCCATGCCACTGCAGCCAATGTTCGGATTGTGTTCGCAATCAATAAGGTGGACAAACCCGCAGCCGATCCGGAGCGTATCAAGCAGGAACTTGCCCAGATGAACTTCCTTGTAGAAGACTGGGGCGGCAAGTACCAGTCGCAGGACATATCGGCCAAGCAGGGTCTCGGTGTTCCGGAACTTATGGAGAAGGTGCTTCTTGAAGCCGAGCTTCTTGATTTGAAGGCCAATCCGAACAGAAATGCTACAGGTACCATCATTGAATCCTCACTGGACAAGGGCCGTGGATATATAGCTACCGTGCTTGTATCGAACGGAACCCTGAAAATGGGTGACATAGTGATAGCCGGAACTTCATGGGGTAAGGTAAAGGCCATGTTCAACGAGCGCAACCAGAAACTGAAGTCAGCAGCACCGGCAGAACCGGTTCTGATTCTGGGTCTTAACGGTGCTCCTCAGGCCGGTGTATCCTTCCACGTGGTGGAATCGGAACGTGAAGCCCGTGAAATCACAGGCAAGCGTGAGCAGCTGCAGCGCGAGCAGGGCGTACGTACTGCACAGACCCTTACACTTGACGAACTGGGCCGCCGTATCAAGATGGGCGACTTCCACGAACTCAACCTTATTGTAAAGGCCGATGTGGACGGTTCTGTCGAGGCTCTGGGTGATTCTCTCATCAAGCTTTCAACCGAGAATGTCAAGGTGAACGTAATCCACAAGGCTGTGGGTGCCATCTCCGAGAGCGATGTCAGCCTGGCAGCAGCATCGAACGCAATCATCATTGGTTTCGATGTCCGTCCTTCGGGTGCGGCTAAGCGTCTGGCTGAACAGAACGATGTTGACATACGCATATACTCCATCATTTATGACGCCATTGACGAGGTCAAGGCCGCCATGGAGGGCCTGCTTGCACCAAAGGTCAAGGAAGAGGTCACATCGACCGTCGAAGTCATGGAGGTATTCCATATTTCAAAGGTCGGTATGGTTGCCGGCTGCCGTGTACGTGACGGTAAGGTTACACGCGGTGACAAGGTGCGCGTAATCCGTGACGGCATTGTGATTCATACCGGTGAGATGAATGCCCTGAAACGTTTCAAGGATGACGTGAAGGAAGTGGCCACAGGCATGGAATGTGGTATCAGTCTGGTCAGTTACAATGATTTGAAGGAGGGCGATATGCTTGAGACCTTCACTACGGTAGAAGTTAAACAGACACTTTGACCGGTGACGCTGACCACGAGTCATTCTAAAGACAATGGCTATAGTTGATATCATTATTCTTGTAACAATGCTTTTCAGCGTTGTCGCAGGGCTTGTGCGCGGTTTCATACGTCAGGCTTTCAGTCTTGGCGGACTGATTGTAGGTGTGGTGCTTGGCTCAATGCTGTATCAGCCTTTTGCACAGTTCCTGCATGATAAGGTCGTCATGAAGCCCGATGTCGCACAAATTGTGGCATTCGTCATCATTCTGATAGTCGTGCCCATATTGTGCGGAATTCTGGGGCGTCTGCTTTCAAAGGTCGTTCACGATGCCGGATTGGGCATTGTCAACCGTCTGTTCGGAGCCTTGTCAGGCTTGCTTATATGGCTTCTGGTTGCGGGAATGATTATCCGTTTTATGGAAATGACAGGAATTTCCAGCAACATCAGAACGGAGCAGACCCAAGGCAGAAAGGCCTCAGTACTGTATGCTCCGGTGCGTGATGTCTCTGCGCAGTGCCTTCAGTGGACTTGGAAGGAAGTCCGGAAGTTGGACTTACCCAAGTTCGAAAAGGACTCGAACGCGGATGGGGAACAGGAAGTGGAGAAAATCAGGACATGAGTACATCTGAAAAAGACAACAGACTGGTAAGGGAACTGTCAGATGAAAAGTACCGTTACGGATTCACGACCGATGTCCATACCGACATCATTGACCGCGGTCTGGATGAAGATACGGTACGCCTGATATCGTCACGCAAGGGGGAACCCGGATGGCTGCTTGATTTCAGGCTCAAGGCATACCGCCATTGGCTGGAAATGCCGATGCCGCAGTGGGCGCATCTGGACATTCCTCCAATCGATTACCAGAACATTTCATATTACGCTGACCCTACCGTTAAAAAGAAGGAAGGCCCGAAGAGTACCGATGAGATTGACCCGCAGGTCATGAAGACTTTCGACAAGTTGGGCATTCCGCTTGAGGAACGTCTGGCGCTCAGCGGTGGCGTGGCAGTAGATGCTGTAATGGATTCGGTATCGGTCAAGACCACCTTCAAACAGACCTTGGCCGAAAAGGGCATAATTTTCTGCTCCATAGGCGAGGCCGTGAAGAACCATCCCGATCTGGTGCGCGAGTATCTGGGTTCGGTGGTCAGTTACCGTGACAATTTCTTTGCAGCTCTGAACAGCGCTGTGTTCAGTGACGGTTCGTTCGTGTACATTCCCAAGGGGGTGCGCTGCCCGATGGAACTGTCAACATATTTCCGCATAAACGCACAGGGTACCGGCCAGTTCGAACGTACTCTCATTGTGGCCGATGATGACAGCTATGTATCTTATCTTGAGGGCTGTACGGCGCCGATGCGTGACGAGAACCAACTGCATGCCGCCATTGTCGAGATTGTGGTGCTGGACCGTGCGCAAGTCAAATATTCAACGGTGCAGAACTGGTATCCGGGCGATGAGAACGGACGTGGAGGTGTCTATAATTTCGTGACCAAACGCGGACTGCTGCGTGGTGTTGACAGCCGTCTTTCATGGACGCAGGTCGAGACCGGATCGGCCATCACATGGAAATACCCAAGCTGCGTGCTGCAGGGTGACGGTTCACAGGGTGAGTTCTATTCGGTGGCTCTGACCAACAACTGGCAGCAGGCTGATACCGGCACCAAGATGATCCATATAGGAAAGAACACCCGAAGTACCGTGATAAGCAAGGGTATCAGTGCCGGACACAGCCAGAACTCGTACCGCGGACTCATAAGTGTGGGCAGAAACGCAACCGGTGCACGCAACTACAGCCAGTGTGATTCGCTGTTGCTTGGCAGTGACTGCGGTGCGCACACTTTCCCGTACATGGATGTCAGGAATGAAACTGCTGTGGTGGAACACGAGGCCACCACATCAAAAATATCGGAAGACCAGCTGTTCTACTGCAACCAGCGCGGTATTCCAATGGAACAGGCCATTGGCCTTATTGTCAACGGATACGCCAAGGACGTGCTGAACAGACTCCCTATGGAGTTCGCTGTCGAGGCGCAGAGACTTCTTTCCGTATCGCTTGAAAATACTGTAGGTTGATTATGGAAATGCTGAAAATTGAAAATCTGCATGCTGAAATTGCAGGAAAGGAAATACTGAAGGGGATAAACCTGCAGATAGAGGCAGGTACCGTTCATGCCATTATGGGACCGAACGGATCAGGCAAGAGCACGCTCAGCAATGTGCTGTCGGGACATCCCGCTTATACCGTTACGGAAGGAAAGGTGACTTTCAAAGGCAAGGATCTGCTGGCTCTGCCTGTAGAGAACCGCAGCCACGAAGGCCTGTTCATGTCGTTCCAGTATCCGGTAGAGATTCCAGGCGTGAGCATGACCAATTTCATGCGGACCGCCATCAACGAAAAACGCCGTTATCTCGGTCAGGAGCCCATGTCACCGACAGACTTCCTGAAGCTGATGAAACAGAAGCGTGACCTTGTCAAGCTTGATGCCAAGTTCATGAACCGCAGTGTGAACGAAGGTTTCAGCGGCGGTGAGAAGAAACGCAACGAGATATTCCAGATGGCCGTTCTCGAGCCGTCACTGAGCATACTTGACGAAACCGATTCAGGTCTTGACATTGATGCCCTGCGCATTGTGGCCGAAGGCGTGAACAGTCTCAAGACTCCTGAAACCAGTGCGCTGGTGATTACGCACTACCAGCGTCTGCTGGATTACATAAAGCCTGACGTTGTGCATGTGCTTTATGCCGGTCGTATAATCAGGACCGCCGGCCCCGAACTGGCTCTTGAACTTGAAGAACGCGGTTACGACTGGCTTATCAGGGAATTTGAAGAAAAGAACAGCTAAGCCTTTGAAGCACAGGATATGTCAGAAACAAACTATTCTGAAATTTTCATTGCCAACCGCAGTCTGATTGACGCCGGCTCAAGTCCCGTCATGTCGGCTCTGCGCGACAGGGCTTATGACTGCTATACCCGATACGGACTGCCGGGCACCAAAGTTGAGGAGTATCTTCATACTGATATAGGTGCATGGTTCGGCCCGGACTGGGGCGTGAATCTGAAACGTGTGGCGCTGCCGGTCAATCCCAGCGAGGCTTTCCGCTGCAACGTTCCCAATCTGTCCACACAGATGCATTTCATGGCCGGCGATTCCTATTTGAAGAAAGACGGCCAACCGTCACTTCCTGACGGAGTGCTGTGTGGCAGCCTTCTTGAATTGTCCGAAAGCAACCCCGACATTGTATCAAGGTATCTCGGCACATTGGCCGATATGGAGAAACCGGGTATTGCCGCGCTCAATACTATGTTCATGCAGGATGGTTTTATGGTGTATGTGCCCCGTAACGTACAGATTGAAAAGCCTGTACAGCTGGTCAGCCTTATGACCGATGCCGTACCGATGCTTGCCTGCCGCCGCATACTGGTGGTTCTTGAACAGGGCGCATCGCTGAAACTCCTGTTATGTGACCATTCATCGGCCGGCAGCCAGTGCATGTCGATGACTGTCACCGAATGTTTTGTGGCCGATAATGCAAGTCTTGAAATATATGATCTGGAGGAAACATCGGACCGGAACACAAGGGTAATGGAATGCTATGTTTCACAGCAGCGCGACTCCAGGGTCATGATCCAGAATCTGTCACTGCATAACGGAAAGACGCGCAACAGCGTTTTCTCATGTTTCAAGGGCCCTGGTGCTTCGTTCGAGGTGAACGGCATTGCCATAACTGACGGACAGCAGCATGTTGACAATTTCACTTTCGTGGATCATGAAGCCACCGACTGTGAAAGCCGTGAACTGTTCAAATACGTGCTTGACGGACAGTCAACAGGAAGCTTTGCAGGCAAGGTTCTTGTCAGGCATGGTGCACAGCGTACCGTGTCACAGCAGACCAACCGCAATATCTGTCTGACCGCCGATTCACGCATGTGGACACAGCCGCAGCTGGAGATATATGCCGACGATGTCAAATGCAGCCATGGAGCAACTGTAGGACAGCTGGACGAAAAAGCTCTGTTCTACATGCAGCAGCGCGGCATTCCTATGAAGGAGGCCAGAATGCTGCTCATGCTTGCTTTCCTTGGTGAAGTCATTGACCGCATTCCTCTTGATTCCCTGCGTGCCAGACTTCTTGGTCTTGTGGAACTGCGTTTGCGACACGGCCAGTCACGTTGCGAAGGCTGTGGGGTATGTAAATGATACGGCAATGTTTGATGTACTCAGTATAAGAAAGGATTTCCCGATTCTGGAGCGTAAGGTCTGGAACAGACCGCTTGTCTATCTGGACAATGCCGCCACTACCCAGAAACCACGGCAGGTCATTGATTCCATATGTTCGTGCTACACGGATTACAATTCCAATGTCCATCGTGGCATACATTTCCTTTCGCAGGAATCGACACGTCTTCTTGAGGAGTCACGTGAGAAAGTGCGTCAGTTCATCGGTGCGTCGGAAACATCTGAAATCATCTTTACCCGTGGCACTACAGAAAGCTTCAATCTGCTGGCCGACAGTTTCAGCCGGGCTTTTCTGAAAGAGGGCGACGAGGTGATGATATCCGGCATGGAACATCACAGCAACATTGTTCCATGGCAGCTGCAGGCTGAACGTTACGGCTTCAGGATAAAGATCATTCCGGTTCTTGACAATGGAGAACTGGATATGGATGCCTTTGAGGCTCTTTTCAATGACCGTACACGTCTGGTTTCGGTAACATGGGTGTCGAATGTGCTCGGAACCGTGAATCCGGTTCAGGACATAATCCGGACGGCCCATTCTCATGGAGTGCCTGTGGCACTTGACGGGGCACAGGCCGTACCGCACATCAGTATTGACGTGAAATCTCTTGATGTTGATTTCCTTGCCTTCAGCGGCCATAAGATTTACGGTCCTACCGGAATAGGCGTGCTGTACGGCAAACGCGGATATCTTGATGAAATGCCTCCGTATCAGGGTGGCGGTGAGATGATAGGACACGTTTCGTTTGAAAAGACCACCTTCAATTCTCTGCCATACAAGTTCGAGGCGGGTACTCCCGATTATGTGGGTTCGATAGCCTTGGGTGCGGCGCTTGACTATGTGCAGACACTGGGCATGGACAGCATCGCCGCCTATGAAAGCGAACTGCTGGAGTATGCACGTGAACGGCTTGCCGGTATTCCGGGCATGCGTTTCATCGGTGACGCGCAGCATCGCAGCGGCGTGGTGTCATTCCTTGTGGGTGACATCTTCCCGTCAGACATGGGCACTCTGCTTGACCATCTTGGCATAGCGGTCCGTACCGGTCACCATGGTGCCCAGCCCCGTATGGGGCGTTTCGGCATGCAGGGATGGGTACGCGCATCGGTCTCCTTCGATAATGCCAGCGACGAAATTGATGCTCTTGTTGCCGCCGTTGACCGCGTGCGGGGCATGTTCTGATTCATCATATCGGATAAATATGTAATTTTGCAGACAGTTGAACAATTAGTACAAATAAACAAAAATGGCAAAGAAAGCACTTCTTATGATTCTTGACGGCTGGGGAATTGGCAACCACTCCAAGGCCGATGTTATTTTCAATACTCCAACTCCGTATATGGACTATCTTATGGCCACCTATCCGAATGCACAGCTGCTTGCCAGCGGTGAGAATGTGGGTCTGCCGGACGGTCAGATGGGTAACTCGGAAGTAGGACACCTGAACATCGGCGCCGGACGCGTGGTATATCAGGATCTGGTCAAGATCAACCGCGCCATTGCCGACGGATCGATACGTCAGAACAAGGAGATAGTATCAGCATACAGCTACGCCAAGCAGAATGGAAAGAAGCTGCACCTTATGGGACTGGTGTCAAATGGTGGCGTACATTCATCACTCGAACACCTGTTCTGCCTGTGCGACATTGCAAAGGAGTATGGTCTTGAGAATGCATACGTACACTGCTTCATGGACGGTCGTGATACCGATCCGAAGAGCGGCATGGGCTTCATTGAGCAGCTTGTAAAGCGCGGTGACAAGGTTGCCACCATCATTGGCCGCTACTATGCAATGGACCGTGACAAACGCTGGGAACGCGTCAAGCTGGGTTATGACCAGCTGGTAAACGGTGAGGGCCGCAAGGTCAGCGACATGGTCAAGGCCGTAGAAGAGTCATACGCTGACGGTGTTACTGACGAATTCATGAAGCCAATCGTGAACCAGGCATACGACAGCCGTATTGAAGAGGGTGACGTTGTGATTTTCTTCAACTTCCGCAATGACCGCGCCAAGGAAATGACCATAGCTCTGACCCAGAAGGATATGCCTGAAAACGGCATGCACACCATACCTGGTCTTCAGTATTACTGCCTGACTCCGTACGACGCATCGTTCACTGGTGTACACATTCTGTTCGACAAGGAGAATGTGAACAACACTCTGGGCGAATACGTTTCATCAAAGGGCCTGGCCCAGCTGCACATTGCTGAAACCGAAAAGTACGCTCACGTGACATTCTTCCTGAACGGCGGCCGCGAGACTCCGTTTGACGGTGAGGACCGCATTCTGGTTCCTTCACCCAAGGTTGCCACATACGACCTTCAGCCTGAAATGAGCGCCTTCCTGGTACGCGACAAACTGGTTGAGGCTATAGGTACCGACAAGTACGATTTCATTGTAGTGAACTTTGCAAACGGTGACATGGTAGGTCATACCGGCGTATATGAGGCAATAGAAAAGGCCGTTGTAGCCGTTGACACTTGCGTACACGATGTCATTGAAGCTGCAAAGGCTCACGGCTATGAGGCAATCATCATTGCAGACCACGGAAATGCCGACAATGCTGTGAATGCCGATGGAACTCCGAATACCGCACACTCACTGAATCCTGTTCCCTGCATCTACGTGACCGAAAACAAGTCGGCCAAGGTTGCAAACGGTATTCTGGCCGATGTGGCTCCAAGTATTCTGACCATAATGGGCCAGCCTGTTCCTGCCGAAATGACCGGCAAGAATCTGCTTGGATAAAAATAGAAAATTTATTGATTTTTATAGAGCCTGAACCTCTAAGGTCCGGGCTCTTTTTTGTAATTTCGCGGACATTTTGAAAAAAACAGAAAAGAATGAAACTGATTCCCGTATACACTTGGAACAAGAATGTTCTGTCATTCAACCGTAAAAGCACCCATTTGTCACACCAGCCCTGGACCCAGGGCGTGCTGCTGCTCATTTGTGTGCTGATAGCCATGCTGCTGGCCAACCTTCCTGCCACCAGCTATTATTACAGAGCATTCCTGGAAACGGACATTCAGATTCATATGGCCAGTCCTACAGGCGTTGTTGACTGGTATTTCCCGCGTGACCTGACAATAGAAAAACTGATCAACGATGTGCTGATGGTCATTTTCTTCTTCACTGTGGGTCTGGAAATAAGACGCGAAGTGGCTTATGGAGAACTGTCATCGGTCAAGAAGGCACTTCTTCCTATTATAGCCGCATTCGGTGGAGTTGCAATGCCCGCACTTATATTCACTCTTGTCAATCATGGGACACCGGCCGCAGGAGGCTGGGGTATTCCTACAGCTACCGATATAGCTTTTGCGGTGTGCATACTGTCAGTACTTGGCGACAGGGTTCCTGTTTCACTTAAAGTTTTTCTTACAGCTTTGGCTATAGCCGACGATCTGATAGCCATACTTGTAGTGGCTTTGTTCTATGGCGGCCAGATAAATCTTGTACTGCTTGGCATTTCGGTCCTGTTCATTGCACTGGCTCTGCTGCTGAACAGACTGGGACAGAAGCACATGTGGCCATATCTGCTGCTGGCGTTCGTGGTATGGATACTGTTCTATTATTCAGGCATTCACGCCACCATGTCGGGCGTGGTCATGGCTTTCCTCATTCCGTCAAAGCCAAGATACAGCCGTCCGTATGTCCTGCACAAAATCAAGACCTTTTCTTCAAAACTCATCTCATACGATCGTATTGATGACGAAACGGCATTCCCTAACGGCCCTCAGCGCCATTTCCTGCGCTGCATTCACAAGACCGCATACGGGTCGATGGATATGAGCTATCGCGTTGAGCATGCGCTCTCGCCGTGGGTCAATTTCCTGATTATGCCCATATTCGCATTGGCCAATGCCGGAGTTGAGATACCTGACGTTTCATTCTTCAATATTTTCAACACATCGACCCCTGCCGGTGGTGTCGGGCTTGGAATTTTTCTCGGACTGGTGCTTGGAAAACCGCTTGGCATAACGCTTCTCAGTTTCCTGTCAATCAAGACAGGAATATGTACCATGCCTGAAAAATCCGGCTGGCCAATGTTCTTTGCAGTGGCATGCCTTGGAGGAATAGGCTTCACGATGTCAATTTTTGTGGACACTCTTTCATTTGCCGATGCGGCAGCCGTTGAGGCGATGCGCAATTCCGGTAAGATAGCCATACTTATGGGCTCGGTGACTGCCGGCATACTGGGCACCATTCTGATTAAAGTCATTTCCTCTTCTCAGGATAAAAAGTAAATATTCCATCATTGCCGAAATAGTGCGTGATAATCATAATTTGTTTTATCTTTGTGGTATTCTTGAATATCAAACAGATAAAATATATTATCGATGTCAGTAAAAATTCTCAGCGTTGATGACGAAGTCGATCTTGAACTTCTTCTAACACAGCACTTCCGCAGAAAAATCCGCAGCGGGGAATATGAGTTCTTTTTTGCCCACAATGGCCTTGAGGCATTGCAGGAAATTCTCAAGCACCCTGATGTAAGCATAATCCTTTCAGACATAAATATGCCTGAGATGGACGGCCTGACCCTTCTGGCCCGCATCAATGAGATGCGTAACCCTGCGCTCAAGTGCATCATGGTCAGTGCATACGGCGATATGGACAATATCCGCCAGGCTATGAACGGCGGCGCTTTTGACTTTGCAACAAAGCCGATTGACCTTGACGATCTGGACAAGACAATTGAAAAGGCAATTGAACAGATTAACTTTGTCCGCTCGTCACAGGCCGAACACAGCCAGCTGGTGGACATTCAGAACGATCTTAATGTGGCCCGTGAAATCCAGCAGGCCATACTTCCGCACTGCTTCAAACTGAAGGGATCTTATGGCGACAATGTTGACATACATGCCAGTATGATGGCGGCAAAGGATGTCGGCGGCGATATGTATGATTTCTTTCCGATTGACGACACCCATTTCGGATTCACCATGGCCGATGTCAGCGGCAAGGGTGTTCCTGCTGCAATCTTCATGGCGGTCAGCCGGACAATGATCAAGGCTAACGGTGTCAGGGGAATCAAATCGTACGAATGCATGTCGCAGGTTAACGACCTGCTTTGTGAGGAAAGTCTCAATTCAATGTTCGTCACCACATTCTACGGCGTATTCGATCTGGAAACAGGCGATATAGAATACACTAACGCAGGACATAATCCTCCATACATTTTACGTGCCGATGGCAGCGTTGAAATGTTGAAATCACATACCAACATTGTGTTGGGCGTCATGGAGGGAATGGTCTTCCAGGGCGATACTCTCAAACTTGAACCTGGCGATACTCTTGTTACGTACACTGACGGAGTGACCGAGGCTGAAAACAGTTCGCATGGACAGTTTGGTGAATCCGGACTTGAAGATACTCTCAAGACTCTGAAGGGCGCTACCGCACAGCAGATTGTTGAAACGGTAAATGCCAAAGTCAAGGAATTTGCCGGTGGTGCTGACCAGAGCGATGACATTACCCAACTGGTTATACGTCGTGTGAAATAATTGATTATGATTCGCAAGATCATTAACTGGACAGTATGCATTCTGCTTGCCTTTGCAGCCTTGACGGCAGCGTATCTGGCAGGCCGATACAGCAGACCTGCCGTGGCGGTTGACAATCAGTCCGCAGAACTTGAGGAACTGCGTTCCCGTCAGGCGGATGCCGCGATTGTCAGGCGTGTGAGCCAGCAGATGGAGGACATAGCATACCAGCAGAAAGCTGTGTCGGATCAGGAGAGGGATCATGCCCGCCAACAGTCTGAACTGGCATTGGAGATGCGTGACCGTGCCGAGCAGGAAAGCCGTCTGGCACGTCAGGCAGAAAGGCGCGCCAAGGCGGCAGCCGAAGAAGCGCAACAGCAGCGCGAAACTGCCATGGCACTTCAGAAAGTGGCCGAAGAACAGCGAGATCAGGCGAATTACGCGAAAAGTGTTACTGATACGCTCAGCTATCGTACAGTAGGACGTACTTTGGGCAGTTCATCATATACGCAATTTGAAGGCGGTAACTATGAACTGGCTGCAAAACTCGCTTACAACAGCTGGTATATGCTGGAGAACTATGGCGGCAATACGTATTACGCTGAAACCTTCACTGCGTTGAGCCAATGCTCCGAGACCACCAGGTCAATCACCACCAGAAAAGGCGGTGCAGTGCGTGCTGTCTTTCCGATACTCGGCGATGGTTGTGTCGCTGTTACCGATTATGGTGAAATAGAGATTGTCCGTCGCGGACAGGGCCGTCAGGTGGTACTTCAGAATGAAGGCTATGACTTCCGTGATGTCCTGGTCGGTGCAGACGGCATATACGCTCTGTCTTTCAGCGGCCCGCTCTGTCTGGTCCAGACCGACGGCAGCGTACGCGAAATACAGTTGCCGAAAGGCGAATACATGAAACTTGCCGATTGCGGAAACGGACAGTTCCTGATTGCGTCCAAACGGAATCTTCTGTCTTATAATACCACGTCGGGAAAAGTGCGCAGTGTCATGGCATTTGACCGTGATCTGCTTTCAATGGCATATTGTTCAAAGGTGGCTTTCCTGTTTTTTGCTGACGGAATCGCCGAAAAGTACGCTGTTGACGGAACGGTAGCTATGTGGAAAGCGAATGACGGCCGTCGCATTACAGCTGCCACCTACGACAGAAAACTGGACGTGCTGCTTGCCGGATGTGATAATGGCGATGTTCTTGTCGTTGACAGTAATGACAAGGTTATAGCCACATTCTATGGGCACAACAGCAGGGTGACTGGCATGCTCATCGTGAATGACATAATGATTACCTCATCTTATGACAAGAACGTATTCCTTTGGAATCTTCCATTCTTCAGGTACAGTGCTACGCAGTCATTGGCCGATGTGCTTGGCATATCTGGCATGCAGCGGAACGGCACCGGACATTCCGTATCTCAGGAATGGCTGAACCCGGTACCGTTGAAGCTTGATTCGTGGCCATTGTCAATCTGCCAGTTCGGAGAATACGAAATAGCCGTGGGAACATCGGCCGGAAACATTATACGCTATAATGTGTCATCGTCCGACATGGCCAGGCAGATAAGGGAAAAATATAACGTCGCTCTAGACATGGAGGAGTGGGACCATTATGTGGGCAGCACTTTCCAATATATTTCACTTGAATGATGAGAAAACCGGTATTATTCATCCTGATAGTCCTTCTGACGCTTGCTGCAAGGGCTGATGACTCACAGTTGGCATCATCTATGGCGGGAAAGCCGTTTTTCCGCAATATCAGTGCGGTTGAGTATCATGGCCATAACAGGAACTTCGACATAGAGTGTGACTCCATCGGCAATGTCTATATTGCCAACTTTGAAGGACTTCTTGTCTGGAACGGCATCAGGTGGAGGACAATACATACTCCCGGCATATCGAGAATCACGGATGTATGTCATGCTCCCGGTGGAGATGTATGGTTCGGAGGATACAATGTGCTTGGGTGTCTTGCCGCCGACGGCAATGTCAGTTACCTGCTGAACGACACGGCAGTCGTTGAGAGTGTAGGTGAAATAAAGAATCTTCACATGGAAGATGGCCTGTTGGCTTTTTCTGCATCGGACAAATCTTATATTGTCAGGGAAGGGGAAATTGTAGTATCAGGTGACGCATTGCCTGACGAAGACATGCTTTTCATGTGGGATGGTGTTGTAGTCAATCAGAGACTTGTAATACCTGAAATGGGCGTCATGGCTCTGGCCACAGAAAGTAACGGAATTGTTCTCCTTGATTCCTATCTCAATGTGATATTCACTCTCACGGCCGATGACGGCTTGTGCAGCAACAGCGTCACATCCATTTCTTATGACAGCCGTGGCAGTCTGTGGGGCGTTACCGACAACGGTATTTTCCAGATATGCATTGCCGCACCATATTCCAGATATGGAGCGTCTGACGGTCTTGTAGGTCAGGTCACATCAATTCTCCGAGTTGACAGCACCCTGTTCGTGGGCACCTTGCAGGGCTTGTTCCGACAGAATGAATCAGCCGGATTTGACAAGGTGCAGGGAATTGATCTGGCATGCTGGAGTCTGGTGCTCGATTCAGACGGCACTTTGCTTGCCGCTACAGCACAGGGTGTATTCCGTTGTACTCCCGATGTCACCCAACTGACAGAGAAACACACTCTCTGCATAATGCCTGTGGAGAATGGCTTCATCAGTGGTGAACTTGACGGACTGTATGTCTATGATTCAGTTTATAGTTGGCATCTGATTGATCCTGTGCCGAATGCATGTAAATTGGAAAAGAACGAAAATGGAGATATTCTGGCCATCAACTATGCACGTGAAACGTACAGGTATTTTACAGAAAGCGGACATTTTGTTCCGGAAGAAGACAGCAGGATGTCGCTGCTTTTCAATTACACTGATTATAAAGGACGCCTGTGGCAATGTGAAGATGACGGCCTTGGTTTGAGGTGTGACCAGCTGGATAGTGAATCGGCTGAATGGTGCATGCCGTTTGCCGAGTATTCAATCGAGTCTATGTATGTTGAGGGTGAAGAGGCCTTTATAGGTGGCAATTTCGGACTCATACGCATGGATATCCAGTTCATGGAAACATATCAGGCGTTCAAGCCGACTCTCATGATGAGAACATTCAGTTTTGACGGTTCAAATGTCAGTTTTGGTGTTGCCACAGACAAGATAGACCCGATTGGAAGCATGAAATACAGCTACAGACTTCAGGATGCCGGAGCCTGGTCGCGGTGGTCTGACGAACAGACAATGAATTTCGAGCACTTGTCGCCCGGTAAGTATTCGTTGTCGGTCAGATGCCGTGATGCGTATGGAAACATATCACAGACAGTTGCCGTTCCCTTCCAGATACTGCCACCATATTACTTCAGATGGTATGCGTTCGTCCTGTATTTCCTGGTTCTGGGCATTCTGTCATACGCAGTATTACGATACAGACTGTACAAGGCTAAAATGGAGCAGGAGCGTCTGGAACGCATCGTCGAACAGCGCACCAGCCAGTTGAAAGATGCTCAGAACCAGCTGATCCGTCAGGAACGTGAAGCCACGGTTGGTAAACTTACCAAAGGACTCATTGACCGTATCCTGAACCCAATGAACTATATCAACAATTTCTCACATCTGACACAGGGTCTTGCCAGAGATCTGGCACAGGATATCGAAGATGACAAGGATAAGATGACAAAGGACATCTTTGAAGACTGCCTTGATGTGGTTGACATGATGAAGACCAATCTGGAGAAGATTGAACAGCATGGACTGGCAACCACACGAATACTCAAGGCCATGGAGGAACTTCTCAAGGATCATTCCGGAAAACTGGAAACCACCGATATGGAAGCCATGTGCCGCAAGGATCTGGAGATGCTTGAGCAATACAGCAAGGAAGATATTGAGGCTGTAGGCATTGAGATACGTTTCAATGTTGCGGAAAGCGGAATAACCGCTCTTGTCAATCAGGTGAACATGAGCAAGGTCATAATGTCAATGCTGTCCAACTCCGTTCATGCCGTTCGCAAGAAGTTCTCCCAGCAATCGGTACAAGGCGAAAAGCCGCTCATCCAGGTGGAACTTACAAGGGGCGATTCAGGAACAGGATGCGTTCTGAGTATTCGTGACAATGGAATAGGCATTGAAGATTCCATAATAGACAAGATATTTGACCCGTTCTTCACGACAAAGCCTACAGGCGAGGCTCCTGGCGTAGGACTTTACCTGAGCCAGCAGATTGTACAGGATGCCGACGGCCATATAGAGGTCGAGTCAAAGAAGGATGAGTATGCGCAGTTTAAAATAGTTCTACCTTAAAATACAGTGAGTATGGAAGATGTAGAGTTGCTGAAGCAACGTATTGCGGCTTTGGAGATGCAGATTGCCGATTTGCAGACACAGCTTCAGAAGCAGGAAAAACTGGCTTCGCTGGGACTGCTCAGTGCCGGCATTTCCCACGAGGTTCAGAATCCGCTGAACTTTGTGATAAATTTCAGCAAGATGTCGGCTTCGCTTTTGAAAGACCTTTCCGATATTGTCAATGACAACAAGGACAAACTGTCAGAAGACGACGCTCTTGATTTGGAAGACATTTCAAAGGATCTTTCTGAAAATATGGAAAAGATCCGGCAGCATGGAGAACGTGCCATCAGCATAATACGCGGCATCCTTTTGCAGAGCCGCGGCAAATCAGGCGAGTTCCTGCCTACGGATCTTGTACAGCTGGTGCATGAGTATGTATGGCTCAGCTATCATGCCATGCGAGCCAATGACAAGAGTTTCAACATATCCATAGAGGAGGAATATCCGGAAAACATGCCGAAGGTAATGGTCATTCCCCAGGATTTGAGCCGTGCCGTACTGAATGTCGTAAACAATTCATGTTATACCGTCAAGGAACGTGCCGCTATTGAGAATGCGGACTACAAACCCACCATTCATGCCAGAATGACCTTTACTCCGACCGATGCCGACAACGCTGAAGTCCGCATAGATCTTACAGACAACGGTATGGGTATGACAGCCGAAGTCAAGGAACGTCTTTTTGAGAACTTTTTCACTACAAAGCCTATTGGCAGCGGAACCGGACTTGGTATGGGCATTATCCGCAAAGTCATTACGGAAAACCATCATGGCAGGCTTCTGCTTGAAACAGCCCCTGGTGATGGTACTACTATTTCATTCCTGTTCCCAGTCAAGATTGTAAAATGAAAGCAAGGTTCTTCATATTGTCAATTGTATTGGCTGCAGCAATACAGGTCAATGCCCAGGATTCCGGCGTACTGCTTCAGGATGCTACTGAGGCATACGAAATGGGCAACTTCGAACTGATGGAAACTGTTCTGGCCGATAAGGTTGATTATTTTGATGATGAAGACCAGCTTCAGGCTTACAGACTTCTGGCTTTGAGCTGTCTGTTCCGTGATATGCCTGATGAGGCTGGCAGATATGCGGAGAAGATTCTCTCTCTCGATCCGTTCTATTCTGCGTACGGTGATTCCCCACGTTTTGCCGCCCTGCTGTCAAAACTCAAAAAGGGGCGTTCCACAGTGACCACGGCTTCGAAGATGGCAGAATCTGTAGAAGAGGTTCCGGTTCCGGTGACTCTTATCACCCAGGAAATGATAAAGGCTTCGGGTGCGGCAAAACTGCAGGATATACTGATGATGTATGTTCCCGGTCTGTCTGAAATAAGCAGTCTGGAGGATAACGTCGCAATGCGTGGCGTTTATGGACTTGGTCAGGAAACCATGCTGGTCCTGCTTGACGGACATCGTCTGAACAGCCAGTCGTCGAATTCGGAATCATTCGATTTCAGAAATTCCGTCGACAAGATAAAACAGATTGAGGTGTTGCGTGGACCTGCATCGTCCCTGTATGGAAATGTGGCACTTACGGCAGTGGTGAACATAATAACAAAATCGGGTAGCGATGTTGATGGAATGCATGTTTCTGCGCTGACTGGAAGCAATGGAGCTGCCGGCGGAACAATGTATCTGGGCAATGGCAATCTGCAGTCCGATTATCTGGTGTGGGCCTCAATTTTCAAAAGTGACGGCACAACGGTGACAGACGGCGAGACTCCGCATTATGTGGGTGCATACCGTGCCAAACCTTCGTACGATCTGGGTGCAAAAATACGTTGGGGAGACTTCAAGGTGGAGGCATCGGCCCAGCACGGACATCCGGTTCCATACCATAACCTGCTGTCACTTACTGATGAATTCACCTATGACAAGTACGGAAAGGTGAACGGTGAAGGCCCCGGACTGTCGCGTTCAATGTTCCGAGGCGATCTGGAATGGAGCCACACATGGAGGAACTTCACTCTTCAGGCATCGGGCTTTGGGGCATCCGAGCGAATGCAGATTTACAATACGCTCGGAGACGATGTGCCTTATGTCATAATGCAGTTCCTTGCAAAGGCATTGAACATAACATCGGTCAAGACCGAAGGCTCGCGTCAGATAATAAGTTGGGACGATTACAGTTTCGGCGGCTCCGTGAGCGGAGCATACAACTATTCGCTGCCTGGCGGCATGAACGGTTCCGCAATGATAGGTTTCCAGTCTGAAGATCTTATTGTGGGTGATGCTACACTGATGATAGGCGCCGATTTCGACAAGACCAACAATGTGAAGCATTCCATTCTGCTTGACGGCATTGAACGTACAATGTCCGGATTCCTTCAGGTCAAGCATTATTTCACAAAACGTCTTATCTTCAACGGTGGTCTCAGATACGATGTCAAGCATCGTCTTGACGGCCGTTATCTTCATACTACCAGTCCGCGCGTGTCTGTCATCTGGCAGCCGGGCAATGTGCTGACATTGAAGGGTGGTTATTCTCATGCATTCGTCGATGCCGCCGCCTTCTACCGCGGTTCCACTATATCCCTGTTTTCAGGCGGAACATCGCTGAATCCGGAAATGATGGATTCATATCAGGCCGGAGCTCTGTTCAACTGGAAAGACTTGGGCTTGAAATATGAACTGAACACCTTCTACAACAATGTTGTGGATATGGTGTATTTCAACACTTACGATTTCAACTCAATTTCCGCTGCCGGCAATACTTTCTCAAATGCAGGACAGATAAAGATGGGCGGTGTTGAGAATACCATCCAATTGGACCGCGACCGTCTTATGGTCAACGTGAATGCCACATACCAGTATCCTTTCCTGATTGAGAACTTCTCGTCAACCGATGACTACTTGAACAATGTGCCACGTCTGCTTGGAAACGCGACTGCACAATATGCAGTACTGGCTCCAAAGAATGGTGACCGTCTGTGGATAAGGGGACATGCCCATGGACAGTCTGAGTTCAAGGCAGTAACCAATGACCTGCTGCTGCTTTTCATTATCGGTCAGGGAGATTCGTATATCCAGAAGGGGTATGTCACCTATGGCGCCGGACTTGAGTGGCAGAGCCATAATGGACTGGATTTGTCGTTCGATGCCTCTAACCTTGGCGATCAGCAATATCTCATTGGCGGACAGCTGCTTCGCGGTGTTCCTGGCACTGGACGCCAGTTCGTTTTCAGAATGTCATACGATTTTTGAGTTTTATGAAAAAACTGATTTGTGATTCCCTGTTCGCCGGCCTGATGATAGGCTTTGGCTGCATAGTCTTCGTAATTGTTCCAGACAAGACCATTGGTTCGTTTCTGTTCGGATTCGGACTGCTTACTGTGGTAATCCAGCAGAAGAAACTGTTTACAGGAATGGTGGGCTATGCCGACAGCTGGCTGCAGGTGCACAATCTGATTATAGCCATTCTGGGCAATCTGTTTGCCATAGGTCTTATGTGCTGGGCTTTCGCCAGGTTCTCGGGCATTGCTCTTGACACATCGGCTCTTACTGCTGCAAAATATCAGGAAACATGGTATGCCGCCCTGCTCAGAGCCATCGGTTGCGGAGCCATGATGTTCCTGGCTGTAGATGGATGGCGCAAGACCAACAAGGCCATTGCAGTGCTTATGCCGGTCATGATATTCATATTGTGCGGTTTTGACCACTGCATTGCCAACTACGGTTACATGGCTATGAACGGACAGTTCTTCCATCCGAACCTGTTGCTCTGGATTGCTGGAAACGCCATCGGTTCGCAACTGTTTTCAAGACTGGGCGGGCTGTTGGAAAAATGAAGAAACACGCGGGACTTCTTGTCGGCATCCTGCTGATAGTACTTGGACTTGTATTGCAGGCTATAACCGGGCCGCTTGACTGGCAGTCTGCGGGCAAGTACGCTATTGCCATTGCTGTTCCAGTCATAATTGTCATTCCATTTCTGACCGGGTGTTCCGGATTGGTGACCGGATGGCTGGGCTCCACACGTTCGGCTACAGCTTCAATTGCCTGGACACTGGCAGTGACTGTTGTTATGGGGCTGATTCGTCAGGACGGTGCGGCAGCAGACTATGGAATGACAAGTTCTTTCCCGGGATTCAGGAACATGCTTTCCAACTGGTCATTTATCCTGATTTACTTGTGGCTGCTGCTGTCAATCAGTTTCGCAGTATGCAGAGTCTGCTTTCCCATGACCGTGAAGAAAATTCCGTTTCTTTTGAATCATGCCGGCCTCTTCCTTGCTCTTACTGCAGGAGTAATAAGCGCTGCATGGTCGTGCAGTTACAGAATGACTATGGCAAAAGGCGAAAAGTTGTCTCAGGCAGTCAGCCGTCTTGGAAATATGGAAACGCTGCCTCTGTCAATTGAACTTAAGGACCTTGACGTATCTTTCTTCAGCGAGGCCGATGCCGGTACGGGAACGGCTGCGGTTCCGAAGCAGTTTGTATCAACTGTGGCTGTAAAATTGGTTTCGGATGGTCCCGGACGTGAATTTCAGGTGCGCGTTAATCATCCGGCCAGAGTTGGCAGGTGGCACATATATCAGTACGGTTATGATGACATTGCTGAAACATCGACCTTGCTTGTCATTTCAGACCGATGGCGTCCGGTAGTGGGATTCGGGCTGCTGCTGATGCTGGCTGGCGCCATAAGCCTTTTTGTACAGACTTCAAGAAGAAAAGAAAACTGATGGACTGGCAACTGTTCCCATATTTTGCCATTACGGCACTGGTAGCATGGGTGGCATCGGCCTTTACGGCATGGAAAGGCTGGCGCAGGTGTACTTTCGCACTGTCAATTGGCGGAATGGCCGTGTTCATGGCTTTCATAATCGGCATGTGGATGAGTCTGGAGCGGCCTCCATTGCGAACTATGGGCGAAACACGCTTGTGGTACGCTTTCTTCCTGCCTCTGGTGGGTACCATCATTTACGGCCGATGGAAATACAAATGGATTCTGTCATTCAGCACCATGATGGCATGTGTGTTCACTCTGATCAATCTGCTTGAGCCGGAGATTCACGATAAGACACTTATGCCTGCCTTGCAGAGCCCTTGGTTCGCTCCTCATGTCATTGTCTATATGTTCGCGTACGCCATGTTCGGCGCTGTGACCATAATGGCCCTGTTCCTGCTGTTCAAACGGAAGTCAGCCGACATGCCGGTTGGACTGTGCCGTTGCGACAACCTGGTACGTACCGGTCTGTCATTTCTGACAATAGGAATGCTTTTCGGTGCCTTCTGGGCCAATCAGGCCTGGGGCGCCTTCTGGACGTGGGATCCCAAAGAGACGTGGGCAGCAATCACGTGGCTGTCATACTACCTTTATATACACATGAGAAAGCAGAATACAAAGCCGGAACTGATGCTGGCGGTTCTGATTCTTTCGTTTGTCTTCCTGCAGGTCTGCTGGTGGGGCATCAACTATCTTCCATCGGCCCGTGGAATGAGTGTTCACACCTACAGATAGCCCATGGGAGCTTATCTGACAATGGGGGAGTATCTGCAGACCGTCTTTAACGGAAAGGTCCGCAAGATTGCGGTCGATGCAGGACTCGGCTGTCCGGGCCGATGCGCTTATTGCAGCAATGCCGCATTCAGCCCGGCGTATTCGTATCATTCAGGGAAAAGCATATCGGAACAATTGGAAGCCGGTATCCGTTTTTCTGAAAGGAAGGGCAAGGTAACCGGATATCTTGCGTATTTCCAGTCATATACCAACACATACGGTGCCACCGACAGGCTTGTCAGACTGTATGAAGAGGCTCTGTCATATCCTGGCGTGCTGGGACTTGTCATTGCCACCCGTCCTGACTGTATAAGTCCCGACATTATGGACTGGATGCAGAGCCGGTTCGGTAACGGGGCGTCGCAGCCGCATCAGTACCTGCTTGTTGAAATAGGTGTGGAATCTACGCTTGACAGAACATTACAGGCTGTGGGACGCGGCCACACCTGGGAATGTACCAGACGAACCATCATGGAACTGGACCGCAGAGGAATAAATACCGGTGCGCATCTGATCCTGGGCCTGCCGGGCGAAACGCATGACGATTTTCTGGCTCATGCCAGGGCATTATCGGCTCTGCCACTCAAAACGTTGAAGCTGCACCAGCTGCAGATACTCAAGGATACCCGTTTCGCGCGTGAATACATGACCGATCCTGAATCGTTCAATCTGTTCACACCGCAGTCTTATGCTTGTGTTGTACGTGATTTTCTGGATTGCCTGCGCCCGGGCATAGCATTGGACCGTTTCGTCTCAGAGGCGCCTCAGGAAATGGTCATTGCGCCACGCTGGGGACTGAAACCCAGCGAATTCGAATCATTGTGGCTCAGTGGAAAATGACAGTGTTTCGTGGCGGATTCGAACCGCCGACCTCTTGCGTGTGAAGCAAGCGCTCTGAACCGGCTGAGCTAACGAAACGTTTTTACTGCGCAAAGATACAGCCTAAACCGAAGCTGTCGTCAATTTATGGCCAGTATTTTATTTCGCGGACAAGATTTTCGCTTGCCATGCCCACTTTGTTGAAAGTTCTGGCTTCAATCCAATTGCCCTGCTTGTCAAAACGGACGTATTTTGTAGTGGTTACATCGTCTTTATTTCCGTTTTCGGTTATGACGTGCTTCTCAATTATGTTACCGTCTTCAGAATAGGTGTTCTTCTGTATTGTCTCGTTTCCTGCTGCATCGGTTGTGATTATTTCAACGGGACGGCCATCGGCATCGGTCCTGATGGTGCTTTTCATCGTGACCTTTCCGTCAACCGTAACGACCGATGTGTAACGGCCGAACAGCTTGCGCTCCTTGACCTCCATGTGCTCTGTCCTGTCGGCACGTTTCTGTTCATAGACCGTCAGACCCTTTCTGCTTGAAACAAGGCGCATTTCGGCAACCGTTCTGCCCGATGCAGACCTTTGTATGCTGTGAGTGCAGACTCCGTTTTCAAACTGGCTTTGAGCCTGTGATTGGATTCTTCCTGTGCTGTCCATGAGGACTGATTCTATTTCGTTGCCCAGAAGGTCGTATGCCGATGCGTTGATGTACATTACAGTGTCGCTACTGTTGGCCATACGCCAGTCAACAGGCAGGATATGGTACATTTTCACTTCGCTTGCACGCCCCTTCAAACCACCGAATGCAGGCTGCTCAAAGCTCTGTCTTGAACATGCTGCAAATGCTGCAGCCGTTAAAACCAGTAAAAGAGTCCGTTTCATATGTCGCGTTCAAATTATTTTCTGTTTTTCCAGTTCCTGCACAGTCAGTTCCAGTTCGTTATACCATTCCTGTCCGAAACGGCGTATTAGAGGCTCCTTGAGGCATTTGTACACCGGAAGTCCCAGCCTCTGGCCTTTGATGACCGCGGGCCGGCATACATCCCACCTGTCGTAGTTCAAGCCCCAGAACTGTCCGAGTTTCTTAACGCGTATCGGGTACAGATGACAGGATACAGGCTTGCGGAATCTGCATCGGCCTTCAAGAAAAGCCTTTTCAATGGCACAATAGCAGTTCCCGTTCTCATGCACGGTGAATACGCAGTCTTTTCCGTCAACAATCGATGTTACCAGCTCGCCTTCAGGGTCGGAATATGCTACGCCCTGCTCATCTATGACTTTCAGGGCCGGTTCGGACAGCATTTCTCTGATTTCCGGCAGCAGTTCTTCAATCTGCGCAATCTCTTCGGGTGTTACAGGCGCTCCGGCATCGCCTTCGACGCAGCATGCTCCGTGACATTTTGAGAGGTCGCAACAGAACTGCTTTGTAATTACATCGAACGATACTATGGTGTCCTGAATCTGAATCATACGCCGGATAAATAACGTCGCAAAAGTAATGTTTTTTATCCATGATTGTTTAACTTTGTAGGGCTTGCAGGATAATTTCTACAGGATACATTATTAACCAATTCAATATTTATGAAAAGAAATCTTCTTCTTATTGCAGCGGTCATGACTTCACTGACTGGCTTTGCACAGTTCCCCGGCGGCGGATTCGGCGGATTTGGTGGTGGTATGCCTCCTATGGGTGGTGGATTTGGCGGTGGCTTTGCGGGACTTGGCGGTGACCAGTCTTCACAGACACAGGCTGAATATTCGGAAAAGTTCTCAGACATTGACTATGTCGGTGACGATCAGGTTTATCACAAGCTGGACATCTATCTTCCTAAGGAAGTCAAGGACAGCTATCCTGTAGTTGTACATATCTACGGAAGCGCATGGGGCTCGAACAGCTCAAAGGGCGCTGCCGACATCAACACCATCTGCGCTGCTCTTCTCAAGGCCGGATATGCAGTTGTTACCCCTAACCACCGTTCAATCGGCGATGCAAAATGGCCTGCACAGATCAACGACATCAAGGCCGTTGTACGTTTCATCCGCGGTAACGCAAAGAAGTACAAGTTCGACACTTCATTCATTGCAACTTCAGGCTTCTCGTCAGGCGGTCACCTTGCAACCGTATGCGCCATGTCAAATGGTGTCAAGGTTGCCAAGCTGAACAAGGCTGAATATGACATTGAAGGCAGTCTGGGTGCTTACACCAAGGAATCAAGTTATGTAAATGCAGTATGCGACTGGTCAGGTCCTACCGAACTGCTCCAGATGGACTGCGGTAACGCCATGTCATTCGGCGGCCCGGGCAACACCCCGGAAGAGCAGATTCTCGGCCTTCCGAAGGTTGGCAACGAAGACAACTTCCTGCTTCTTTCAGCCAGCGGTTATCTTGACAAGAACGACGTTCCGGCATACATCTTCCACGGCGATGCGGACTTCATAGTTCCTTCTTGCTCAAGCCAGTATCTGTATGACCAGATGCAGAAGGTCGGAATTGAGAGCTACATTCTGCGCGAGCCTCAGGGCGGTCACGGAATGGGCATGTATTCAGAGGAGAACCTCAAGAAGATGACCGACTTCCTTGATTCAGTCCGCGCAAAGCAGGCTAAGAAGTAAACTGGAACATACTTCGCAACAATACGGAAGAGAGGGTGACTTTAGGGCCATCCTCTCTTCTTCTTCTTTTTTTGCCGCACCAGATGCTGCTGTATGCGCTCAGTGGAAATTTAGTGGGGGTAAGCGTAAATAGAACGTTAATCTGCATTCGC
>JAKSIQ010000019.1 GCA_024398755.1 Bacteroidaceae bacterium
GCGCCAATCATAGCGTATGGCTTCAGAGCGCGATATCCGGCCCAATACTGGAAATTGCGGCCAAGCAGATTGTCACCCTTCAGATACAGAGACAGGTTTTCGTATATCTTCCAGTCGGCACGAAGTTCAAGTTCGTTGATGGCATTCATACGGCAGCCATGGTCAAGCGTAAAGCGCTGGAAACGGTATCCCGCACTGACATCAACACCGTCACATACATTTGCATGGGCAAAAAGCTGTGCGATTGCGGCAGGTTTGAATGCAAGCAGACCTGTTTCATAACTGCCCGTCCAACTGTACAGGTCAAGTGATGCTTCGGCATCAAAACGGCCATTCATAGTCCATGCCACATCGAACCCGGTCCAGAAGACATTTGCATCTTCCTGAAGAAGTTCCGATGTGACAATCATGCCCGAAGTATTCGCTTTCTGAAATATCTCGTCTCTGGTATGACGCATACCGATTCTGGCCTCCGCTGTCAGAACAGACGGTACGGTAAATGAAACTCCACCCTCGAAACGCGCCATAGTATAACCGTCGCGTATCGGCTTGTACTCTGCCCAGTATGGCGATATCAACGCCAGGCTGTACATGCTGTGTTCCTCAAGACCTCCATCCAGACGTCCCCATACACTCATTCTGTCATCTATACCATATTCGACGCCAAGTTGTGGAGAAACCAGGAAAGTCGGGCCCATTGCTGAACGGTAATCCAGGTTGACACCCAGTGAGGTTTTCAGCTTGCCGAAACTGGTCTGCCATCCAGGAGTCATGGTAAAAGTTGAGAAATTGCGATAAACATAACCGTTCAAACTTGTCCATTCACGATTGACCGATTTCTGACGATACTCTACCGATACCGTACCGAAATCGAATGACATGGCAGCACCCGCATCAACCCTGAAAATGTTTTCAGCATTGTCAGGAGTATATTCATTTATGGTCAGTCCGTTGCGCTCCAATCCTTCCCGGGTAAAACCGAAATGCCATTTGACTTCGGATTCCGCCCTTGATTTTGCCATCAGACCGTATTTCCCGAATATCGAATGCTGGAGCAGGCTGTCTTCACCAATTTGGGCAATCTGACCTATTTCTCCACGGTTGAAATTGCGGTGTGAGAAATCAAGCAAGCCGAACGCATCAAGTTCAAGACAGTCAAACAGATGTGTATATGAGACTGCTGCCTGCGCATCGGCAAGACGCTGTCTCCAACCTTCTGTCATGGAACTGTAGTTATCCATACCGGCCGATATTTCCAGACGGTCACGGTCTGAAGGACGCCACATAATACCCGCTTTGCCATCGGCAACATTGCTCAGCCCGTATCCGAATGAAGCATACCCGTCAAAAGAAGGATAACACGGATCGTTGGAAGACTCTGACAGGACCTTCAGCGATCTGTGTTCGGGAGCCGCCATTTCAGGAGTCTGCGTAAGATAATCAGCTTTCACATCAACGGGAACAATCTGCTTCCTTTCCGGTGCCGGGAGCAGTTTGTTCTGCTTTCCTGTATTCGGATTATACTGGCCTTCAATAGTCAGAGACCTTTCCCAGACATTCTGCTGGGCCATAACGGGAAGAGCCAGTGCAATGGCACCAAGTGCCAGAACAATATTTCTTTTCATTGTACTCATTTGTTCAAACGTTCTTCAATCATGTCAGATATGTCATCATTGCCGGAATAGTTGGACTTTAGCGACAACAGATATTGTCTTGCTTCGGTTTCCTTTCCCTGTTCCTTAAGTATGTCGCTCAGCAGAATCAGACTGCGTGACAGCCAGTACAGATGTGGAGTACCCTGTGACATCAGTTCCATAACATTGTCCTGGGCCGCCGAGGCGTTACCTTCATCATAAAGCAGCTGACTCAACAGATAATCACATTCGGCACCATATTCGGAACGGGTATCGGCAGATAGTGATTCCAGCAAGGAATGAAGTTCCTGCCCCTTGTCCGATCTGGCCATCAGAGCCTTTGCCTTGTAATACCGAACCTTTGTCATGGACTGTGTTCCTGACTTACCTTTGACAGCCTGATCATAGAACTCCATAACGGCATCATACTCCTGAAGCTGACCTGCGCTCAACACTATCCTTTCGGCGCACGTTTCCCTCAAGTCCGGGTCCGATGCCTTTCCGTTGAGACGTATGTACAAATCCATTGATGTAGCCCAGTCGCCAATTGAATAGGCCAGCGATGCGGCTTTCGAAAGTGCATCGGTGGAATAACGGCTGTTTCCCGCACCGGAAGCTTCAAGATAGCAGTCTATTGCTTTCTCTTCATTACCATCATTCTCGTGAATGGTTGCCGAATAGTAAAGGGCATCGGCCTTGAATGCCGCATCAGGATACTTTGACAGATAATCTTCGAACAGTTTCAGGGCTGCAGCCGTCTCTCCCTTTCCATACATGCTGAAAGCGGCTTCATACGTCAGAGTGTCACTCTGGTCAGGTTTCAGTACGGCAAATCCGCCGACAGCCTTGGTGAAGTCAATGTAAGCATTGGCATTACCCATCTCAACATATATGGAACGAAGATCTTCCAGAGCCGTCATGGCCTCGGAACTGCCCGGATAATCAATTACTGTCTGACGATACATCCTGATGGCATTGTCATAGTCTTCCATACGATAATATGCCAGGGCTGTTTCAACGGCTGCCCTGCGTGACAGATCAAGTGACGGATATGACTTGACCACGCGCTGGAACATTTCTATCGCATTCTTGGAATCATTGGTCTGCTGGTAAGTGGTACCCAGATCAAACAAGGCCTGAGGAACGTACTGCGAATTCGGATAATCGTTCAGCAGGCGTTTCAGACAGGCTATCTTTTCAGAGTTACGCTGCATAAGACCATTGACGGCAGCACTCTTTGCCAAAGCATAATCACCTCTTTCCTTATCTGTCGAAAGAACCTTCTGATATGTTTCCAAAGATTCGGAATACTGTCTCAAGTTCAACTGGCAGTCTGCAAGGCGCAAATTCGCATCAACGGCAAAACTCTGCTGCAGACCATCCTTTACAGCCAGTGCCTTCCGCATTCTGTCGGCAGCATCGGCATACGACCCACGATTGAAGGCTATATACGCCAGACCGTAGTTCGTCAAAGCGGAAAGTGCATCATCGGCAG
Organism: Bacteroidaceae bacterium; assembly: GCA_024398755.1. Lineage (GTDB taxonomy): Bacteria > Bacteroidota > Bacteroidia > Bacteroidales > Bacteroidaceae > Colenecus. The sequence continues at coordinate 3,130 of JAKSIQ010000019.1, forward strand.
GGCTCTGAACCGACAGACGCATCCATTCGCTTTCCGCCTTTTCTGTCTGATTCAGTCTGTAATATGATTCAGCACGCCAGAAAAGCAGTTCGCGTGTACGAGCAGCATCGAATATGCCGGCTCTGTCGGCATCGGTCAGCAATGATGCGGACTGTTCGTAATTACCCTTTGAGAACTCATCAAACGCCTTGTACATAAGAAGTTTCTGTTTGGAATCAAGGATTCTGCCGCCTGGGTTCTTGATACGTGATATCGATGACAAAGCTGCTTCATAATTGTTTGTACGCTCATACTCGACAATCAGACATTGCATTATCATATCGACATGATCCGAATTCGGATAATCGTTCAAGAACAATTCCATAGCCTGAACGGCATCGCCGAACGGAGCGGCCTGCGACTCGTGCAGGAGCATCGAATAATTGTACAGAGCCTGTTCACGGACATCGTCCCTTCCTGGAATCAGCGAGGCACGCTGGAAAGAAATGCCTGCCATCTGCCTGTCACCGTTGTTCAATGCCGCCAGGCCCATATACAGGGCCGCACTCTGGGCCAGTTCACCGTCAAGTTCCGATACAGGAGCCAGGCAGTCAATGACAGCATCCCATTCCTGCTGTTCAAACAGTGCCAGACCGGCAAGATACCTGTCTCGCGGCAGGACATTGTCCCCCGCCTTGTCAATGTATTCAAGAAGTATGTCCGATGCCCCCCGTTTGTCTCCATTCATGAAACGGTTTTCACCAAGCAGACGCATGGCTTCAAGACTGACAAGACTGTCTGCATCTGTTTCAGCAAGTTCTTTCATGTCAAGAGCATCAAAAGCAGCATTCTGACCGTTGTCATTGGCTATTTGCGCAAGATACAGCCTTGCTTCCTGCTGATGGCTGCCGTCAAGCGACTGGGAGAAAAAGCTTTGCGCTTCCTCGTACTGTCCGTTCTGATATGCTGAATAGCCCTTGTAGAACAACCAGTCAGTCTTCATGTCGCGTGGGCAGTCTTCACCGCACTGTGCAAGCTGCAGACGGCCTTCTTCCACCCGTCCGCATCGGAACAGTGCAATGGCGTAATTCAAATCGGCTCTGCGCTTTTCCGTTTCCGTAATATTCAGCATATCACATTCCTCAAGACTGGAAAGTGCCTTTTCAAAGTCACGGGTTGCAATACATGACTCTGCGTAGTATGCAAGAACCCTGTCAGCATATAAAGAACCCCCGTATTTCTGCAGGAAAGATTCCAGCAGCGGTTTGGCGGCTGCAATATCTCTGTTGGCCGCGATTACAGCCTTCATGAAATCGACCTCCTGGTCCGATGCCAGTCCCTGAACCGCCGATACTTTGTCAAGCAGCAGGCCCGCCTGACTGAACATGCCTCCCGCAAAAAGGCTGCGGCACTCGCCTATAAGGGCGTCATCTTCCTGACGTGATGTCTGTGCATCGACACCAGCCGTACCTGCCAATGTCATAGCCAGACACGCGCCCAATACCATATTGTGTAATTTATCCATATTCAGAATTCTGAGTTGTACCACATTTCAAGCGCACGGTTCTCATGCATCTCCATGACAGCCCTTTCGCCAGGTCCTTTGTCGTTGATGCCGCACAGGTGCAACACCCCGTGCACAATGACGCGCAGCAGTTCCTTTTCGTAAGAAGTCCTGAACTTTTTGCTGTTGCTCAGAACAGTGTCCAGACTGATGTACATGTCACCGCTTACTTTCTTTGGAGTACTGTAGTCAAAGGTAATGATATCTGTGTAATAATCATGCCCCAAAAACTCTTTGTTCACCTGAAGTATGCGTTCGTCATTGCAGAAAATGTAATTCAGGCTGCCGGTCTGACGGCCGTCATGGTCAAAAGCCACTGCCTTAAGCCATTTTCTGACCGATGCACGGTCAATGGCAGGCATGCTGACGTTCTCAACATCAAATCCAATCATAACACTTTATCCGAAAAACAGGTACGCCATGAAAATTGCCGCCAGAATCCCCGCAAGGTCTGCCAGCAGACCACAGCCTACCGCATATCTTGTATTCCTTATGTTCACACTGCCAAAATAAACCGCCAATATATAGAAGGTGGTATCGGTCGAGCCCTGGAACACGCATGCCAGACGGCCGGCAAACGAATCGGCCCCGTATGTAGTCATGGCATCAATCATCAGACCGCGTGCGCCACCGCCCGACAAAGGTTTCATAAGCGCGGTTGGCAAGGCCCCCACAAACCCGTCATCCAGTCCGCAGCCGCGCGCCAGCCAGCCAATACCGTCACACAGGGCATCCATGGCACCCGACGCACGGAAAGCGGCAATGCCCACCAGTATGGCAATCAGATACGGAATAATTGAAACGGCGGTCTTGAATCCGTCTTTCGCACCCTCTACGAATGCCTCGTACACATTTATCCTGGCTATGATGCCCGATATCAGAAAACCCACAATGACCAACATCAGAATAATGTTGGCCGCACTTGTCGAAACCGGTCCTATCTTCACGTCAGGCAGACGGCTGAATCCCCAGATTATCAGAGCCACAACAGCGCTCAGCCCACCCAGGAACAACACCAACACCTTGTCAAAGCGTATCTTCTGCATCAGACAGGTTGCAAGCAGGCCCACCATGGTCGAAAAGAATGTGGCCAGCAGAATTGGAATGAACACGTCGGCAGGCTGAGCCGCACCCATCTGCGCACGATAGACCAGTACACTTACAGGAATCAGTGTCAGGCCCGATGTGTTCAGCACCAGGAACATTATCATGGGGTCCGATGCCACATCCTTCCTGTCATTGAGTTCCTGCATTCTCTGCATGGCCTTCAGCCCCATGGGGGTGGCGGCATTGTCGAGCCCCAGCATATTGGCGGCAATGTTCATGAATATATGCCCGTATGCGGGGTCATTCTTTGGAAGCGATGGGAACAGACGGCAGAACACAGGACTGAGCATACGTGCAAAGCCGTTCACCACACCTCCCCTTTCACCTATCTTCATTATTCCCAGCCACAGGGAAAGCACACCGGTAAGTCCCAGAGAAATTTCAAAGCCGTTCTTTGCCGCAGCGAACATGGAGTCCATAATGTCACCGAACACCTGCGCATTACCCATGCACAACTGTATGACAGCCACCGCAAAGGCAATCAGAAAGAACGCTATCCAAATCCAGTTCAGAACCATAATCTCAAATTATTTTCCTACAACAATCTTCTGTGATGACGTGCCGGCACGCATGTCAGGCGAGTACAGACACTGCACCACAGCTCTTCCGGCCTGGAACACGCCTGACTTCTGCACATACATGTCATACTCTATTTCAAAGCTGCCTTCACTCAGACGGTCAAAATAAAAATCCATGCTTGAATTGCCGGGAGCCATGTAGAAGCTGCGGGAATGGAAAATTGCTCCATGCCATCCGGCTCTCGTCTCAACAGGCTCGAATCCGGCGGCCCACATGTCCCGAAGCTGGACATACTCCATTGCGCGGTCAACACTGACCTTCAGCCTTACGCGAATGCGGTCACCCACATTCAGTCTGGCACCGGCAGCTATGTCCTGCAGATAATCTCCGTCAGCATTGCTCTCAACCCTCCACAGACTGCGTTCCATCACAATTCCGTTTGAACTTGCTGCAACATTTTCCAGTTCATCGGTATACTGGTAATAGACCGCACCCCAGCTCACACCGTCATTATTGCTGCTGACCTTCACGTCGGCGGCCGATGCAGGTGCCCTTCCCGGCATTTCCACCTTCATATAGCCATAACGGCTGTTGTCGGCGGCCCTGAAACCTCGGCGGCCGACGCTTATCGTGATATCAGAAGACAACCGGACCTGACCGTCACCTGCAGCCAGCAGTGCCACAACAGCATGCACCGTTGCCGGCGATGTTCCCCAGTCACTGGTCTGACGCTGTTTCAGAAGCCAGCGGGAACATTCTTCAGCCTCCTGACGGTGACCGGTTACCAGCAGAGCCTCTATTGCCAGTGCCTGAGACTCTATAGGAGCATCCTGCCAGCGGTATCCTGACTTGTTGTCCTTCCAGTAACGACCCATTTCATCTTCCATAACAGAGCGTTCCAGCATGGTCCTGACAACATGGTCAGCTCTGTCGGCATGTCCGGCAGACAGCAGCAGAGCCAACTGTGCCCTTTCCATAAGGTTCAAATTTCGGGTATCCTGTTTTTCTGCCAGATTCATGTAGAACTTGTGCACGTCATTACGGCTGCCAAAATACACAATATCCGCAAAACGCTGCAGAACCAGCAGATATGACAGTTGCAAGGCTCCAACCGATTCAGGTTTGTCCTTTGACTCGAAATCCTTGGCAAAATACCCGTCCAGCCACATAAGGGCATCAGATACGGCACTTTCCATCTGCCCGTCAAACTGCAGGGCACCGTTTTCACGCAGGCGTCCCAGACATTCCAGAATACTGATTGTAATGTGCGCGTCGGGACTCATGCCCTCCATCCATGGCCATCCGGCACCGTCAACATGCATCTCCAGCAACTTGCCAACCGCAACTGAAAGCTGTTCTGAAACCTGTTCCTCATCAAGAGCCAGACCCAGATTGCGCAGGCGGTCCTTTTCATTCTGAGCCTGCATGTACCAAGGTGTTTCAGCAGTCAGCACGGCTGTAACATCCTCGTTCCGTTCCAGGCGGGACTGCAGCTCACCGGCAGGCTGTGACGCCCATTCCCTTACCATATCCCTAACATCGGGATTGCGTTTCATAATCTCCAGGGCCGATGCCGCACCCATTATGCTGTGGGCCAGTCTGAGCGAACTGGGATCGTCGGTTCTCATCAGAGTTGGCAGACACTGTATCGCATACCATATTGGAGTGGAGCTGTATTCAAGCACCATACGCTCGTCGCGTGCCTGTGACGAAAGAGGCTGTGCAAGCTCCTCGAACCTGAAGCTGCGGGTCTCGTTTCCGTTATTGAACAGCGATATTGACCTGGTGACCATTGTCCTTGTTGAAAGCACAGGCAGAATGTCACGGACAGCATCCTGACGATTGCCGCTTGCAGCCGACAGCGTATATTCCAGTACCTGAAGGCCGTCTGTCGGAACCTTGACGGTGAACACCGCCATGTTGCTCCCTCCGGCAGGCACATGAACGGTCTTTGACTGTGATGACAGTCCTCCTGACAAATCAATGCGGGTTCTGACGTCCATGTCATCTTCAGTAGAATTCACTATCTTGAAACTGAAATCCAGAACATCGCCCTGACGGACAAAACGTGGTGCGGCAGGCTCAATCATCAGCTCCTTGGCTGTGGTCATGTCAAAATTCACCTTTGCCACACTCAGACTGTCATTCCATGCAATGGCTTGAACGTGCCATCCGGTCAGAAGTTCAGGAGCAGGGAACGATACTCCGGCATTCCCTTCTGAATCGGTTTCCATGCTTATGAACAGCCCTGTCGGATCAAACGAAGTACGCAGATTGTCACTGTCAACCGCCCATTGGGCTTCCTCCTGGGCAGAATCAGAGCCTGATACACTTTCTTCTTCTGTTACCTGACTCATATAAGTTCCATCCGATGCGTTTGCCCCAATCATTTTCAGTGCCGATCTGGTCTGTAATCCGCTTGTAGATTCAAGCATCAGCCCTTTGCGCATTCCTATGTACGACAAAGGGTCAAGCAGAACACCGGTCAGCGCCACCTTGCCCGAATAAGTCTTGGCTTTGCCGTCGCCATACCACGCAGGATTATAAGTGGCGGAATACCTTGAATTGTTACCGTATGACCCGTTCACATAAGGATAGAACGTACTCCATGGCTGCAGATTCCAGACGTTGGTTCCATAGACATCAAGTGCCCTGTCATACATGCCAAGCAGAAGTCTTGCCTTTGCCGGACTGCCATCGGGATTCTGAAGCCTGAAGTTCCACTTGATTTCATTACCCGGACTGACCTTGTCACTGCCGGTTTCCACATTGCAAAGCAGACTGTGGCTGGTATACGGAACATCAAAATGAACGTCTCCAAAAGCCTTGACATTATCAAGCATGCTGAACAGGTGAACCGTAAAACCACCTTCAAGAGCAGTGGTGACAGGTATCTCCAATGACATCTGTGTGCCGTCCGATACAAGCTGACCGTATCTGTTCATGCCATAGCGGTCCAATACCGAATAAAGTATGACCGAACCCGGATAACGGTTGCCAAGACGTATTACAGCCGTATCGCCGACATTTACCTTTACGGAGTGATTGACCACCCGCATCAGACTGCCGTCCGGCACATAGCTGCGGTCATTTTCAGGACAGAAGAAGAGCTGCTCCACCAACGGTTCCGCCTGCTCGGATTCAAAACACAAAGCATATTCGCCCGGTATTTCAATCTTCAGACTGACATCGGCCTCTTTCTGACCGACAGTTACGGTACGGTCCAATATAGGCGTGCCGTATATGACTTTCGAAGAGAAATTCAGGCAATACCTTGGGAAATGCTTTGAAAGTTCCTGCTTTGCGGCACTTTCGGTCAGTTCATTCCTTTGGCGACCGTTATATGACGGACTTATAAACGAATAATCCGATTCCAACGACAGCCCGGAACCGGCTTCCCTTTCAATAGGACTGACACTGACATGAATGTTGCCCTTCACATTCTCGCCGTTGTCTGTCAGACCAACCTGCAGACACATGCTGCCGTCTTCGGAAACCACATCATCACTAATCTTTTTGAAGATGCTGCGACTGCCTTTTCCTATCATCACATAAGCGTCGGCGCTTCTGGTCTCACCGTTCAGATCGGTCACCTGAACCGGTACAAATACCGGAACCGGACTGCCGTCACCATACGTCATGTCTTCGGGAACGGTGAAACTCAGACTGAAACTGCCATCAGCCGATGTAAAGTCCTGACCACCAGTAAGACGCACCCGTCCATTGTCTGTTCTCGGCATGAAAATGTTCACATCACCGCTTTGCAGACTGGCGCTCCACTGGATCTGAGCTCCGCTTACAGGTTGTCCTGTCATTGTCATGACCCTGCCGGAAATATGAATCTCACGGTCAAAATAATGCGGTTCGTCAAAAGCGTCAAAACGGACAGTGAACTTTGGCTGTTTGAAATTCTCGACATTGATTCCGTTCCATGAACTGACGGTCTCGCCTTCCTCGCCTGCAACGGCCCTCAGACTGAAACGTCCGGGCATCGATCCGGCCGGAATCTTCAAACTGCCCATTGCCATTCCCATGCTGTCAGTCACCAGGTCCATGTGGCCCACTTCCTTTGATGACGCATTCCTGAGCGTCACACGCACCGGAGCTCCGGCAATCACCTTACCACCGTTCAGCCCCTCCCTGTTGTAGAAAAGCGCGGCAAACTGCACACTGTCACCCGGACGGTAAGTGTACCGGTCAACATAAAGCCTGACTGTTCCGGGCTGGGGCATGTCACGCACATAACCCACACTGACCTTGCAGTTACCCATATCCGAGCCGTGGGTCAGTTCAAAGGCATATCGTCCCTCTTTCAGTCCTTCAATGAGCACATGACCGTCGGCATCGCCGAAACCATATTTGGCAATCTTGGTCATATTGTCATCATAGTCGGTCTGCCATAGCGTATATTTGACTTCGGGAACCGCCTGGCCGGTTCTAGTATTCACAAAGAAACCTTCAATATTGCCCTTCTGGGTCTCCATGGGAACGAAAGTCAATGCCCTGCATTCGGTGTATGCGAACGAAATGACATCCTTGGCTCCGAAATTCGAACCGGTCGATGCCAGAATGTAATATGAGCCCTGCATGAGCGGCGGAATTCTTGTCAGTCCAAGATGTCTGACATGGTCTTTCGGAGCGCCCATTACGTTTTTCCATTCCGATGCCGTATTACAACGGGCCAGCTGGTCCAGTATTGAAGGAACATTCATGTCCTTCAGTTCACCGGCAACCTCGACAGCCCTGAAAAATACCGTTCCGACATTGCTGTACTCAAACAGGGCAATGTTCGAACTGCCGGCCATGAGGTCTCCCTGAAGAGTAAGCGCAACATCCTTGGCCTCCATTTCGCCCAGCATTCCCATGCAGTCAAAAGCACCCTCACTTCTGGGCCACAGATCCATGGCGCGCCTGCACATGTCACATGCCATGGAAGTGTATCTTATTTCCTGTTCATCGGTCATGATATCGGCACGGGCCATGATGCGTCTGACAGCCCGGCTCATGAACACACTGGCAAAACTGACTTTCTTGCCGTATGTCTCTCCCAGCCGGAGCATGCCGGCAACCCAAATGGAATCGGTCTCCGTCCATTTTTGGGAACAGTCGTCCAGCATATCAGCAAGCACCTCCATGCGGCGGCTGTCAACGGTCGATCTTATATCCGGCTTCGATTCAAAATTACGTGCCGACATGCGGTTGAGCACATACAGCTGCCACAAATCCGGATCATTTTGAGATATGCCTGCGGTAGCTTCAACAAACTGCTGGGCCGTGCCATACAGACGGCTGTCTTCAAGCAGTCTGCGCTGTCCCTTGTTGAGACGCTGACCTGAAATCTCGGTAACAGCATTGTCCAGCAGCAGATCAACCAGAGCCGGCCGCAGCCTCATTCCCTGACTGTTGCCACCTGGAAAGAAGTCCTCAAACCACTGGCTGCGCGCCTCGCCTGCCATATCAAGAGACAGTTGCAGATGGTTCATTATGGTATCGCATATCTGTGACGCCGTCATTCTGTCCAACGGCACATTGTGTGTGTCCTGAGGCAGATTACGCTGCAAGGTGTAACGGTGGCGTTTCCAGTATTGCATATATGATTTTGCCAGAAAGGCATGACATATAGCCTTGTATTCGCTTTGACGCAGATTTGGAAGCAGATTGTTGAACAGGTCTATGGCGCTTTCCAGATTGTCTCCCACCAGCATGGTCTCAATCTGAGCCATATATACCGCACTCTTGAGCATCTGCTTTGAATCACGATCTCCGGCAGCCATATCGAATATCCCATTCACCTTTTCGGCGGCGCTTTCAGGCAAATCCTGTTCAATATCCTTGTCCACAAGTTTCCAGGCGCGTTCATACTTGTCTGCGCTGGCGTTCAAAGAGGTCAGTGTCATAACGGTAATCAGAATCAGATGTCCAAATAACTTTTTCATCAGTTATCAGCTTGAGTCAGGTTAGTATGATATAAGACCTGTCCGCCTCAGAATCAGCCGAACAGGTCAGGTATGTCAGAAACGTAACGTGAACGTCCCAAATGTCTGTATGCCAGGTCCGTAACTTCACGGCCACGGGGTGTGCGCTTCAAGAAGCCTTCCTGTATCAGGAACGGTTCGTAAACGTCCTCAATGGTTCCGCTGTCCTCGCCCAAAGCCGTTGCTATGGTATTCAGTCCTACCGGGCCGCCTTTGAACTTGTCAATTATGGTGCACAGTATGCGGTTGTCTATTTCGTCAAGTCCGTACTTGTCTATATTGAGAGCCTCAAGGGCAATGTTTGCAATTTCAAGCGTAATGCGGCCCGAGCCCTTTACCTGCGCAAAGTCACGTACGCGTCGCAGCAGGGCGTTGGCTATACGCGGCGTTCCGCGGCTGCGGCCGGCTATCTCGGCGGCTGCATCCCTGTCACATGGAATGTTCAGGATGCCGGCACTGCGAAGCACAATCTTTTCAAGAGTTGCGGCATCATAATATTCCAGATGCATGTTTATACCGAACCTGGCACGCAACGGAGCCGTAAGCAGACCGCTTCTTGTAGTGGCGCCTATCAGCGTAAACGGATTCAGGTCTATCTGTATGCTCCGGGCCGACGGACCCTTGTCTATCATTATGTCTATGCGGTAGTCCTCCATTGCCGAATAGAGGTATTCCTCCACTACAGGTGACAGACGGTGTATCTCATCAATGAACAGCACATCGTTCGGCTCAAGCGAAGTGAGAATGCCTGCCAGATCGCCAGGCTTGTCGAGCACAGGGCCCGATGTCAGTTTGAAGCCCACTCCAAGTTCATTGGCAATGATGTTGCTGAGTGTGGTCTTGCCCAAACCCGGAGGTCCATGAAGCAAGGTATGGTCAAGCGATTCTCCGCGCTGGCGGGCAGCCTGGACAAATATGCGCAGGTTCTCCACAATCTTGGACTGGCCCGAGAAATCGCCGAACTTCAACGGCCTCAAGGCATTGTCCAGATCCCGGTCAGACTGGTTCTGCTGCTGTCTTATGTCAAAATCGCTGTCCATCCGCACAGAATAGGAGCATGTCTTACTTTATGAAATCCTTCAGTTCGGAAGCGTCAACAAGGCTCTGTTCTCCGCTTTCCATATTCTTGAGAGTTACCTTGCCTTCCTGCAGTTCATTGCTTCCGACAATGGCCACATACGGCACATTACCGGCGTTGGCGTATGACATCTGCTTCTTCATCTTTGCCTCGTCAGGATACAGCTCGGCGGCAACGCCGGCACGACGCAGTTCAGTGACAAGTTTCAGCGAGAAAGCCGATTCCTCCTGACCGAGATTCATGAACAGCACCTTGACACCGCCTGCAGTCTCCTTAGGATACAGGTCCAGCTGGTTCAGCACGTCATAAATGCGGTCGGCACCGAATGAAATGCCCACACCGCTGACACCTGGCATACCGAATATTCCGGTAAGGTTGTCATATCGGCCACCACCACTTATGGAACCTATCTCAACGTCAAGGGCCTTGACCTCGAAAATGGCGCCTGTATAGTAGTTCAGGCCACGGGCCAGGGTAAGGTCCAGTTCCAGTCTGTTCTGCAGACCGAGCTTTTCAGCACCAGCAAGAATGAAGCGGCATTCCTCAACACCCTTCTGACCGGTTCCGCTTCCTTCAAGGACCTTTGCAATGACATCAAGCTTCTGACTGTTGCTTCCTTCAAGCTTGATTATGGGCTGCAGTTTGTCAATGGCATCCTGCGGAAGTCCCTTTTCCGCCAGTTCCGCATTGACACCGTCCAGACCTATCTTGTCAAGTTTGTCAATGGCCACGGTTATGTCAACCATCTTGTCGGCCTGACCTATGGACTCAGCAATTCCGGCCAGAATCTTGCGGTTGTTCAGCTTTATGGCAACACGAACGCCGAACTTGCTGAACACCATGTCAATCATCTGGACAAGCTCAATCTCGTAAAGCAGTGAATCACTGCCAACAACATCGGCATCGCACTGGTAGAACTCACGGTAACGGCCCTTCTGCGGGCGGTCAGCACGCCATACCGGCTGAATCTGGAAACGCTTGAACGGGAACTGCAATTCCTCACGGTGCATTACCACGAAACGGGCGAACGGAACGGTAAGGTCATAGCGAAGACCCTTTTCACAGAACTTCGAGGCCAGTTTCAGACTGTTGCGAGACAACAGTTCCTCGTCGGTCAGACCGTTCATGTAGTCTCCCGAATTCTGTATCTTGAACAGCAGCTTGTCACCTTCTTCTCCGTACTTGCCCATCAGTGTTGACAGATTCTCCATTGAAGGAGTCTCAATCTGACGGTAGCCGAACAGACCGAACACGCTGCGTATGGTATCGAAAATATAATTTCTGCGCGACATCTCAACGGGTGAAAAATCACGCGTTCCCTTTGGAATTGATGGTTTCATCAGTCTCTTCTTGAGGTGAAAATCAGAATATAGTAAATAAGTGTTGCCAATGAGCTCAAAGCAGCCACGACGTAAGTGCTTGCTGCCGCTTTCAGTGCCTCACGGGCAGGTTCCTGTGCCTGACGTGTTGTAGCGATGCCAGAATCCCTCATCCACAACAGCGCGCGGCGGCTTGCATCGACCTCGACCGGCAGAGTCACGAAACTGAACAGGGTAGTCATGGCAAACAGAATGATGCCGGCAAGCATGATGCCGGGGAAACGCTCCACTGCAAAAATGCCTACGAGCAGCACCCACGTCACGATTTTAGACGAGAACTGCACTACCGGAACCAAAGCCGAACGCATTTTCACGGGCGCATATTCTACGGCATGCTGGACGGCATGTCCGCACTCATGTGCAGCCACTGCCACAGCAGTCATGCTGGAACCGTAATACACGTCATGGCTCAGGTTGACAGTATTGTCAGTAGGGTTGTAATGGTCTGTCAGACGTCCTGACACACAGGTAATCTTCACATTGTCAATGCCGTGGTCATGAAGCATGCGACGTGCGGCATCGGCTCCAGTCATACCCTGTGGAGCAGAATACCTGGAGTATTTCTTGAATTTGCTTTCAAGATTGGCCTGAACGACCCACCCCAGGATGGCAATTCCTATGAACAGTGCCCAATATGACATATCTTATCTTTCAATTGTCTGGTTACGGTCCGGACCTACGGAAACTATTGAAACCGGAGCCTCCAGATATTCCTCAATGAATGAAATGTAGTTGTTGAACTCTTCGGGGAATTCGTCTTCACTGTGAAGCTTTGTAAGATCGGTCTTCCAACCCGGCAGTTCCTCGTAAATTGGAGTGACTCCTTCGCAGTCGAACGGGAATTCGTCTGTTCTGGTGCCGTCAGGCAACTGGTATGCCACACAGGCCTTGACAGTGTCAAATGTGTCAAGAACGTCGCTCTTCATGAGAATCAGGTTGGTGACACCGTTCAGACGTACGGCATAACGCAGGGCCACCAGATCAACCCAACCGCAACGGCGGCGGCGTCCGGTAACGGCTCCGAATTCCTGGCCGCGGTCTGACATGGCCTCTCCGTCCTTGTCGAACAGTTCTGTCGGGAAAGGACCGCTGCCCACACGCGTGCAGTATGCCTTCATTATACCATATACACGGCCGATGGCACTTGGAGCGACACCAAGACCGGTGCAGGCGCCTGCGCAGATGGTGTTCGACGATGTTACGAAAGGATATGAGCCGAAGTCAATGTCAAGCATGGTGCCCTGAGCGCCCTCGCACAGAATGGTCTTGCCGCTGCGCAGAGTGTTGGCAACGAAATGCTCGCTGTCAATGAACTTGAACTGCTTCAGATACTCTATGCCGTCACGCCATGCGGCTTCAATTTCAGTCAGGTCATATTCGTAGTTCAGGCTCTTGAGGGTACGCTCGTGAGCGGCTTTGGCGGCAGCATAGCGCTCCTCAAAATCAGGACGCAGAATGTCACCCATGCGGACACCTGTACGTGCAACCTTGTCAGTGTATGTGGGGCCGATGCCACGACCGGTGGTTCCCACCTTTCCGGCACCCTTCGATGCCTCTATGGCACTGTCAAGCAGACGATGTGTAGGCAATATGAGATGTGCCTTCTTCGAAATGAGCAGACGGTCCTTAAGATTGATGCCTGCCTCTTCAAGAGCCGATGCCTCGGCCTTGAACAGAGCTGCGTCAATAACCATACCGTTGCCTATGATGTTCTGCTTGTCGCCCTGGAATACGCCCGAAGGAATTGACTTGAGCACGAATTTCTTGTTGTCAAAAATAAGAGTGTGACCGGCATTCGGACCGCCCTGGAAACGGGCTACCACATCATAACGCGGCGTCAGTACGTCAACTACCTTGCCTTTGCCTTCATCACCCCACTGCAGTCCCAAAAGGACATCAATTTTCTCCATAACTTATGTATTTATTTGTTTCGTTTGTTTTCAATCTTCTTCATCCTGCGCTTCAAAGCCTGGCTGCATTTGCTGCACAGACCGAACACCTGGATTGAATAACCGGTCATCTGGAAACGGCGCATCTTCAGGTCATGTATCTGAGTGTCAATCTTTCTGTCCTGAATATCTGTCACTTTCCCGCAACCGGTGCACACAAGACTCATGTTGCAATTCTCATGCCATCCCAACACAAATCTTATGCTACCGCCCAAAAGCAGGCGCTTTACCAGTCCTGCCTGCTCAAAAATAATCAAATTGTTGTAAACGGTGGCACGGCTGACCCTGAAATTCTGTCTTTCTGTCATTTCCTCCAGAAGCATGTCAGGGGAAAAATTACCATCAATATTGAACACGGCTTCAAGAATGGCGAATCTTTCAGGCGTGCATCTCAAACCATGCCCATGCAGATAGGTTTCCAATGCCTGTTTTGCCCTGTTCTGGGCTGATTCACTCTTCTCCATTGCTCTTCATGCATTCCAAGGCCGTACTTGCCGCCATTGCCACAAGTGTCTGTCCTTCCTGTATGGCGGCATTCGCCTGGTCCTTCAACTCGCAGACATAACTCGGAGACATTTCCCTACCCTGACGCAACAGGTGCGAAATTGTCAGAAACCCGCAATAACGTGCCATCTCCCCGTCTGAAGCAATCCATCGGAAAGCCATGACCGATGCGTTGTCAATGCGGCTGAACAGATACATGCAGCATACTTGAGCCAGATCAGGCCACCTGATTTCAGATACCCAAAGGTCTGCCATATCGGGTCCGAACTCACTCACAGGATATAACAGAGCAGCCAGCATCTTGCATTCCCTGATGTTCTCCTTCCACAAAGCGATAGCCAGAGAAGCGTCATGAGCTGTTTCTCCGGCTATTCTTTTGAGTGATTGCAGACCGACTCCGAAATTCAGTCCGTAATTCAAGCCACCGTCCCTCATGCTTTTTGACGCCACCCCATTCATTTCAAGTCTCAACCGGTTCTTGATTTCCTGAATGCGCGGGTCTGTTGTCATGACGGATATATATGGCTGTTATGAATCAATTGTTCTGATGGCGTTTTTTGTACTGATGAGGGGCTTCACCCTTCTCTTTGTAAAACGCCGCATAGAATGACTGACGGTTGGAGAAACCGGACATGAGTCCAATTTCCTCCATGGTCTTGTCCACAAAGCGCTTGTCAACCAGCATATGAACCGCGTCGCGTATTCTCAGTTCATTTGCCAGGCTGGAGTAGTTCATTCCAAATCTGGAATTTATCACGGCAGAAAGATACCTTGGATTGGTATCCAGATCTTTTGCCAACTGCTTTGCCGAATAGTTCGGGTCACGATACTTCTTTTCTGCAACCATAATGGTAAGAATACGGTCATAGAGTTCGTCAGCCAGTTCGGCACGGATAAGGCTGCGGTATGAAGCCTCCTTCTCAGCCTTTTCCCTGATTTTGTAAGGTTTGTTTTCTGTAGCCATGCTTAGTTTGTAATGTGTGGCCAAAGTTAATGATTTTCATTCATACGGAGCCATATTACAATATTTAAATTATTATCGGTAAAACACTTAAAATGTAAATAATTATTAAAGGGCCCCAATTTCATCTTTCTTTCGGCTTGCCGCCGGGCTTAGGGAAAGATTTTCAGCAGGAAGGAATATATTAGACAGCTTCTTGATATCTTTGCACTCAGGTTGCATGTTCACCAGAACATTTCAAAACAGGTTCTTATCCCTATACAATGATTGACCAGCTCACAATCCAGCGCATTCTGGACGCCGCCAATATAGTTGACGTGGTGTCAGAGTTCGTGACGCTCAAGCGTCGCGGGGTCAACTATGTGGGTCTGTGCCCGTTCCATAATGAACGCACACCGTCATTTTCCGTGTCGCCGTCCAGAGGCATCTGCAAATGTTTCAGCTGCGGTGAAGGTGGAAACGCAATCCACTTCATCATGAAGCATGAACAGATGTCGTTTACCGAAGCGGCCGTCTGGCTGGCAGGCAAATACGGAATACCTGTAGAGCAACGTGAAATGACAGACCGCGAAAAAGAACTGCAGAACCAGAGGGAATCGCTGTTCATAACCAACGGTTTCGCACGGGAATGGTTTCATGACAAATTGCGAAATACCCCACAGGGAGTTGCCATAGGTATGGCATATTTCCGCAAACGCGGTTTCCGCGACGACATGATTGAGAAGTTCCAGCTGGGCTACTGCCCCGACAGCGGAGACAGTCTGGCAAAGGAAGCATCGGCCAAGGGATACACGGAAAACAACCTAATAACCACAGGTCTGTGTTACAGGAAAGATGACGGAACGCTCAGAGACCGTTTCTGGGGACGTGTCATTTTCCCCGTCTTCTCACTGTCAGGCAAGACCGTCGCTTTTGGCGGACGTGTCATGCAGACCGATGCCAAAGCCGCCAAATACGTCAATTCACCTGAATCGGCCATATATTCAAAAAGCAACGAGCTGTACGGCATATACCAGGCAAAGAAGGCCATTGTCAGCAAACAGAATGTCTATCTGGTTGAAGGTTACGCCGATGTGATAAGCATGTTCCAGTCAGGTGTCGAGAATGTGGTAGCTTCCAGCGGCACATCACTCACCACAGGCCAGATACGCATGATTCACCGTTTCACCGAGAACATAACCGTGCTCTATGACGGTGACAGCGCAGGTATTCACGCATCGGAACGTGGCATACGGATGCTTCTGGCCGAAGGTATGCACGTCAAGGTGGTGTCACTGCCCGACGGCGAAGATCCGGACAGCTATGCCCAGACGCATACGCCCACACAACTGCAGCAGTTCCTTGACGACAACAGCACCGACTTCATCAGCTTCACTCTCAAGCAGATGCAGAAGAAAGGGCAAAATGATCCGGTGGCACGTTCCAAAGCCATAAGTGAAATAATTGACATAATTGCCGTTATACCCGACAACATACTGCGCGCCGTCTATATAACCGAAATCAGCCAGGCAATGGGCATATCCGAAAAACTGCTTGTGGCCGATGTCAATGCCGCCCAATTGCGTCAGGCGGCGGCCCCGGTACGACCGGTCAGACCCGTGCAGGATGATTCGCTGTCTGATAGCCCTGTACTGCAGGACGCCGGCAGCGAAACGGCCATGAGTTCCGTACCGGCATCCGATACGGAACATGAAGAGCCCGAACTGTCTGACCGTGACAAACTGCGTAAGGAAGTTCAGAGCCTCAAACTGCAAGGATTCGGCCCGTTGATGGACCGTGAAAGGCTGTTGTCAAGAATAATAGTCAGATACGGTGGCAGGACAATGTGCTCCATTGATGGCGATGCCGGCAACCAGGACATAACCGTAGGACAGTTCATAGTACAGACTCTGGCTAACGACGGACTTGAATTCCACCATCCCGTTTATCGCCGGTTTGTCGAATTGTATTCCCAGGATGGTTCAAAACCCGGTTTTGACAGCGAGAAATATTTCCTTTCGCACCCCGAAGACTTTGTAAGCCTGACGGCGGCAAGCCTTCTTGAAGAACGTTACCAGCTGAGTTCATTGTTTGACAAAAACAAACCGGCAAAAGACGAAGACCATCTGCTCGATCTGACACGCCATCTCATGGCAGACTACCAATTGGAAGTTGTACGAATGGAAATGAAAAAAGTGGAGCAACAGCTGCAGGACTCCACCATTCTGAATGACCCGTCACAACTGGCTGAAGCACAGAAGCGCTATCAAACACTTCTCCAGGCCAGAGCCAACCTCTCCCGTTTTCTGGGAGACCGCATCGTAAGCCTCTGACATCCGCATCCCCTTTCCCCAGTGTGACTCGCACCGGAGCCGAGTCACAGTCACTTTCTGTAGAGAAGATTCATGAATTCCTCGCGTGTGGTCGCGCGGTTGAATGCACCGGTAAAGTCAGATGTGGTAGTTATGGAATTCATTTTCTCCACTCCACGCATCTGCATGCACATATGCTGAGCCTCAACCACCACCATTACCCCAAGAGGATGTAAAGTATTTTGAATGCAGTCTTTAATTTGTGAGGTCATGCGTTCCTGAACCTGAAGTCTACGTGCAAAAGCATCTACGACACGGGCTATCTTGCTCAGTCCGGTTATATAACCGTTTGGAATATACGCTACGTGGACCTTACCGAAGAACGGCAGCAGGTGGTGCTCACAAAGAGAGTAAAAGTCAATATCTTTTACTATTACCATCTGGCTGTAATCTTCCTTGAAAAGGGCCGATTTCAATATTGTTGCCGGATCGATGCGATACCCGCTTGTAAAATCAAGCATTGTCTTGGCGACACGCAATGGAGTACGTTCCAATCCTTCACGCTTGGAATCCGGTTCTACAAGTTCAAGGATGCGGGAATAATGCTGCATCAACTCCTGAAATACAGGAGATTTTTCATCATCAAACGGTATCAGGCTGCTCATATCGGAACGTTAATCTCCTGATTGCGGAGAATGATCATCTGTTTGAATTGCGCCTTTGACCTGCGAAGCAGACGCATGGTTTCGTATGCTTCCTCAAAATACAGGAAATCACCTACAACACAAGTCCAGCGTGGAGACTTGAATATGGTATAGACAGGCAGCTGAGGATAGTTTTCCTGAATGTACTTCTCTGCCTGACCTGCGTTTTCCTTTGCAGTTCTGGTATTGTTGCCTGAGTATATCTGAATGCGATAGCCTGTAGCCTTGACCGATTCGCCGCTCAGAGCAGCACATTTGGGACCCAGAAGGCTGTCAAGTCTCGAGTCCATTTCAACCGTTACACGTCCCTTGCCAGTTTCTTCCTCTTCCAGATCCTGGACCAGTGTCCCGTTTTGGGCACTGGCCAGGAAGGAAGTCAGAAGAACAAGACAAAGCAGTCCTGTCTTTTTCATTTCAAATTACTTTTTCCAAGCGTCAATGATACCCTTGAAGTCAGCAGCCTTCAGTGAAGCGCCGCCAATCAGGCCACCGTCAATGTCAACCTTTGAGAACAGTTCAGGAGCATTTGAAGCCTTGCATGAACCGCCATAAAGGATAGAAGTGTCTTCAGCAACCTGCTTGCCGTACTTGTCAGCAATGACTGAACGGATGTAAGCATGGATTTCTTCTGCCTGGTCTGCAGTAGCGGTCTTGCCGGTACCGATGGCCCAGATAGGCTCGTAAGCGATGGTGATGTTTGCAAACTCTTCGGCGCTCAGGTTGAACACTGAACCTTCAAGTTCAGCCTTTACAATCTGGTTCTGGATACCCTTCTCACGCTCTTCGAGAGACTCACCGATGCAGAAGATAACCTTCAGACCGTTTGCAAGAGCCAGCAGGACCTTCTCCTTCAGAATGTCATAAGTCTCATGATAGTATTCACGACGCTCTGAATGGCCCAGAATTACATATTCGGCGCCAGTTGACTTGACCATTTCAGCGCTGACCTCTCCGGTGAAAGCACCTGAAGCCTTGTCGGCGCAGTTTTCAGCTGAAAGACCAATGAGCTTGTGATCAATGATATCTGAGACCTTTGCCAGATGGATGAAAGGAGTGCCGATGATGACAGTGCAATTCGGCTTTTCAGCGGTCAGAATTTCATTCAGTTCCTTGGCAAGAGCAATACCATCCTGGAGATTCTTGTTCATCTTCCAGTTACCTGCAACAATTTTTTTTCTCATTTCCAATAGAATTTATATGTTAATGAATCAATTTTTCAAGTTTCTCTATCAATGCTATAACCACAAGTGGCAGAACGAACAGCAGCATGACTCCTCCTGCGGTTCTGAAAGGATCATAAGGTCTGTGCAGAATATCGGGCAACTGTTCAAGCGGAGCTGTCAGCTGGCTGTCCTGCGGTATCTCCATATGACTCCATTTATTCGCAATGACACCATCCTTCAAAAGAACCAGTCCCGGATTCGAACGTACCAGAGTCTTTAACGGAACCGCATCACAATTCAGAAAATCATAGTCAGCAGCCGTATTGGCGGCCCATTCCCGCATTTCTTCACGACCCGATGCCGTCAGACATACCATTCGATAACCATATCTGTCACAATACTCCGAAAGATCATCAATCAGATCCAGGTTGCTCCAGCTTGCATCTTCCAGGTATGGCGAAACCATTAAGAATACGTAACCGGAATCCATCAGAATACTGTCTGTCACATCATAAAGATCCCTGTCAAACATGACGAAATCGGTCATCTTCTGATTATGCCGTTCAAGCACTTCCGCCCTAAGATCGGTGCCGATGCTATATGGACGGAAATCTATTGCAGGAAGCGTGTTGACATTCTGAACCATGAAACGTACGGAAATTGCCAGCACCACCAGGGTAACCACCCACTGACGGCTGCCTCGCACCAGCGGTCTGACACATCCGTTCCTCACCCTGACAAAAACGGCAAGTGCCAGAAGGACAATGTTCTTCGCGAAAGTCTGCCAGTTGGTGAGAATAAGCGCATCACCAAAGCAGCCGCAATCCTGCACCGGATTGGCGATGGCCACATACAGGGTGAACGGAGTCACCACGCACATGAATAACAGAACCAACAGACTGGTGCCGCGGCGGAAGACCCCCATCAGCATGTAGGCTCCAAGAAGTATCTCAAAACCCGCAAGCAGGCAAGACAACAGAAGCACCGTACCGTCTGGCAGCAATCCGTCCAGACTGAAGGAATTCAAATAATCCAGAATCTTGATCTGGGTGCCGACAGGGTCAATGGCCTTGACAGTTCCGGAGAACAGGAACACAAGGCCCAACAGTACACGGCACAGATTGACTGCTACCGGTAACAATTGTTTTGACTTTGACGACATTGATTTCATTCTTCCGGGAATCTGATCTTTATCAAGCCGAACACAGCGTAATTTATCATATCAAGATAATTGGCGTCGATGCCTTCTGATACGATGGTCTGTCCGCTATGGCTTTCAATCTCCTTGGTGCGGTTTATCTTGGTAAGAATCAGGTCTGTGTACGATGTCGTACGCATACCTCTCCATGCCTCATCATAATCATGATTCTTTCTCTTCATGAGTTCCAGAGCCGCTTTGGCCTGAACATCGTACTCTCTTATGGCCCAGTCGGCATCGACATCGACCGTATCGCTGTATCCGTGTTCAAGCTGTATAAGAGCTATGATACCGTAATTCACAATACCTATGAGCTCAGCCTGGATGTCATCATCAACCAGTGCCACTCCCTTTGTCTCAATACTGCGAATGCGCTTGGCCTTGATGAATATCTGGTCTGTCAAAGACTGCGGACGCATAATGCGCCATGAAGGGCCGTAATCCTGCATCTTCTTGCAGAACAGGCTGCGGCATATTTCTATTACCTGCTCAAACTGGCTGTTTGTATCAGGTGTTTTAATATCGGTCTTTTTTGTCATAACTATCCTATTCAATTTTACCTGATTCTCAATGTCTGTCCTTCACGAAGAACCGACTTGGTACTCATATTGTTCAGACTGCGGAGCTTGGATACCGTGGTGCTGTTGCGCATGGCTATGCCTCCTAACGTATCTCCTTTCTTGACCTTGTAGTATTCAGGTGCAGTTTTTGTCAGATACATGTAGCAGTCAGTTACAGCCCTCTGGTTCGGGAAATCAAACATGAATGACGGGTTGATGGCTCTGCCTGCCAGTCTGGTTTCAAAATGCAGATGCGAACCGGTTGAACGTCCGGTATTGCCTCCAAGTCCAATGGGATCACCGGCATGCACAATCTGGTTCTCCTCAACCAGTTTCTTTGACAAATGGCCGTAAACGGTCTCCAGTCCGTTCGGGTGACGTATCACCAGATAATGGCCGTAACCCTTCCTCTGGTATTCGGACACTCTGACCTTACCGTCAAATGCGGCACGTACCGTATCTCCAATCATAACCTTCACATCCAACCCGTAGTGTATGCGCCCGCGCCTGGGGCGATACCCGAATGTATCAGTAATGCGGGTACTGTCTGTAGGCATATGATATCCGTCCATTGAAATGTAAACGGTATCCGGAAGTTTGATGTTGCTGTAATAGCTGATGCTTTTACCGTTATCCCAGTCAGGATACAGGAACGATGCCGGATTGTCCAGATCTACCGGAGGTGTTATGGTAACAGGCTCCGGCTGCAACACTGCCTGCATTTCCAGAACAGCTGACCTGAAGACAGGCAACGGCTCCTGAGCCGAAACCTTACCCGAGGCGTACAGCATTGAAAGAACAACTGCAGATATGGCAGACAGACGGTACGACATTGTGGAACATCAAAACTGATTATTTCCGCAAAGGTACATTTTTATCACGAAATTGATGACCAGTCTATTGGACTTTTCTTGAGCCTTGAAAGAACCCTTGCAAACATAATGTTCTGTTGGTCAGACAGAGTCGGATCGGTATCAATGATCTCGCGGGCGACATGACGTACATGCTCTATGAGCTGGCCGTCACGTGCCAGACTGGCCAGACGCAGGTCGAATGCGATTCCGCTCTGTTGGGTTCCCTCAAGATCGCCAGGCCCGCGCAGTTTCAAATCGGCCTCGGCAATCTCAAAACCATCGCAGGTGGCGGTCATAATCTCAATGCGGCGGCGGGTGTCATCACTTATCTTTCCCGGTGTCACAAGCATGCAGTATGACTGTTCGGCACCCCGGCCCACACGCCCGCGCAACTGGTGCAGTTGTGACAGACCGAACCTGTGAGCATCTTCAATCATCATAATGCTGGCATTGGGCACATCGACCCCGACTTCAATGACCGTGGTGGCTACCATTATGCGCGTCTCACCACGTTTGAAACGCTGCATCTCGGCATCTTTTTCTGCAGGTTTCAACTTGCCGTGGACCTTGCTCACGGCATATTGCGGAAAACGTTCGCAGATGAAGGCATAACCCTCCTGCAGATTCTTCAAATCAATCTTCTCACTCTCTTCAATCAGCGGATACACAATGTATGCCTGCCTTCCGGCCGCCAGCTCGCAATCCAGAAATGCGAATACCCCGGTCAGGTTCTCGCTGTAATGATGGCTGGTACGTATGGGCTTGCGTCCCGGCGGCAGCTGGTCAATGACCGATACGTCCAAATCGCCGTACAGCGTCATGGCCAAAGTTCGCGGAATAGGGGTGGCGGTCATAACCAGAACATGAGGCGGCGTGTCGCTTTTACGCCACAGCCTGGCTCTTTGGGCTACTCCAAAGCGGTGCTGCTCATCTATGACCACAAGCCCAAGACGGAAGAACTGCACCGGGTCCTCAAGCACGGCATGCGTACTTACCAGTATGTTCACGCTTCCATCGGCCAACCCTTCAAGAATGCTCTGACGGCGCTTGCCCTTTATGCTGCCGGTCAGCAGTTCCACCCTCAACCCAAGTCCGTCAAGATAGTTGGAAATATTCGCGAAATGCTGCTCTGACAGAATTTCCGTAGGCGCCATTATGCAGGCCTGATAACCGTTGTCTATGGCCATGAGCATTGACATGAGCGCAACCATAGTCTTTCCGCTGCCCACATCGCCCTGCAGAAGACGGTTCATCTGGCGGCCCGAGCCCATATCACTGCGTATTTCCCGCAAAACCCGCTTCTGTGCATCGGTCAGGCTGAAAGGCAGTCCGGTGCTGTAGAATGTATTGAATTTTTCACCTATACGCGAGAATACGAAACCCTTGAAACGGCGCAGGCGGTCGCTCTGGTAACGGGCCAGATTAAGCTGGACGTAAAACAGTTCCTCATACTTCAGTCTGGCCTGAGCCAATCGAAGTTCCATTGCGTCATGAGGCTGGTGGATGGCCTTCAAAGCCTGCGTAAGAGACATCAGGTGCTCACGGTCTATGAGCCACTGCGGCAATGTCTCGGGCAACGGTTCAACAATAAGAGACAGCAGATTTTCAACCAGTTTGCGCAACGCCGCCGAATTCAAGCCGGCACGTTTCATGCGCTCAGTGGTATTGTAATACGGTTGCAGACCCATGTCTGCAAGATTCAGCTTATCTTCCGGATCAATCTCAGGATGCGAAATGTTCACTTTCCCCTGATACATTGAAGGTTTGCCGAACACCACATATTCCACACCGGGGCGATACCTGTCAACAATGAATTTCGCGCCCTGGAACCAAACAAGTTCAGCAACTCCGGTGCCGTCGCTGAAATATGCGACAAGACGTTTCCTGGGACCCTCACCACGCATCTCGAAACTGCGTATCTGTCCTTTCAGCTGGATGTATGGCATAGCGCCGTCCACCTCGTTAATATGGAACAGACGGCTCCGGTCTATGTATTTGAACGGGAAAGTGTACAGCAGGTCGCTCAGAGTGCGCACCTCAAGTTCGCTGGCAAGAAGAGCGGCCCTTGCGGGTCCAACCCCTGTCAGATACTTGACGTCACGCGAATCCAGGTCCTGCATACCGCATTCTGTATGGATTTACTTCAACCTGAAATAGTAGGTAATTGTACCCGACTGGTTGTCAGGTCTGCTGCTGCGGCTGAATTTTGTCATTGCGGCAGCTTTCCTTGCCGCATTTCTCAATTCTATACTCGTTGTGGTTGTACGCTTGTTGATATCGGTCGATATGACATTGCCGTCAGGATTCACAACAACAGTGACCACTACACAGCCTTCTTCCTGAACATTGTACACAGGTCTTGGCAAAGAACCTTCCATGTCCCTGCCGCCAAGATCCCAGGTACCGTATGCGCCCTGTCCCGACAGCTTGCCTTGTGAAGCGTTGCCTGCAGTAGAACCCGGAACCTGTTCTTCGACCTTTGCTTCAGGCTGTTCAGAAGATACCTGCATGACGCTGCTTTTGGCAAACAGGTTGGCAAGCTGGCTGTCAATGGCTTGCGCACGCAACTCCTCTTCCGAAGACTGGCTGGTCTCCTGCTGAGTCCTGGCATCCCTGCTGCCGTCCTCAATGGCCACAGTCTCTTCCAGATTCTGCGTCAATACAGGTTCAAACTCATCCCCATCCAATGGAACCGACATCGGCTGCGGAGGAACAGACATGGCTTCAACCGTAGTGAAATCATAATCGGCAAACGGATCCTGAACATTACCCATCATGACAGGCACACCGCTTTCGCCCTTCTGTTCCGGCATGCTTATGCCCAATATACAAAGCAGAAAAATTGCCGACGCATTGATCAAAAGGGCAATTCCCAATGACTTTATGTCAAAATCCCTGTTCATTGCTTGCGGTCAGGCTTGCGTGTTGCCAGAACAACCTTGAACTGGTTCTCATTGGCAATGTTGAGAATCTTTACTATCTCACTGTAAGGTACCGATTCATCGGCATACAGTGCAACGTACATTTCAGGTTCCTGACTCTGGCAGTCCAACAGGAATGGAGTCAGTTCATCTTCCATAATCGGCATCTCAGCATCCTTGCCGAAAGCCGCGTACCAGTTCAAGTCGCGGTCAATGATAACGCGGGCAAGAGGCTTGGCGCTAGTCTGCTGCGAACTCTGCGGCAGAAGCACCTTGATGGCGTTCGGGCTCACCAGAGTCGATGTTATCATGAAGAATATCAGCAGCAGGAAAATTATGTCGGTCATTGACGACATGCTGAACTGCGGCGATATCTTGTTCTTTCTTTTAAGCATGGCAGGCTTTCTTTATTTCGTTTGTTCCTGCATTTCCAGACTCATCGAAAAATCCTGGATGAACGATTCCATCTGATTTGCAATGGCATCGACCTTACTCACCAGATAGTTGTATGCGAACAATGCGATAATACCTACAACAAGACCGCCAACGGTAGTTATCATAGCCTCGTAAATGCCACCGGAAAGCAGTGAGACATCAATGTTGTTTCCGGCTCCAGCCATCTCCCAGAATGCACGGACCATACCGATTACCGTACCAAGGAATCCAATCATCGGCGCTGCACTGGCAATGGTTGAAACACCTGACAATCCTTTCTCCAGATTTGCTATCTCAATGTTGGCGGCATTCTCCATACCTGCCTGAATATCCGTACGGCTGTGTCCTGCCAGACCGATTCCCTTCACGACAATGCGGCTTAACGGAGAATTGGCAGCCTGACAGAATATACGTGCCGATTTGGCATCTCCATTCTTCATGTAGTCAAGCACGCGGTCCAGAAAGTGCGGATCATCAATGCGTGCCTTACGGAAAACGGACAGACGGTTGAAGAAAATATAGAAACAAACTACAGACAGCAACAGCAGGACCACCATAATCCAGCCGCCCTTGACGGCCATATCAAAAAGATTCATTCCCTGTTGTGCGCCGTCTTCCATCTGAACGGCGATATCGCCTGCAAGGGTATCGCCCAGCATTTCGGTAATTGAAGTTGATTGAAGTAACATGATTTCAGTCTTCTAAGCAGTGTTTATAATCTTTTATCGTATTCTCAAGCCCAAAATAAAGAGCATCGCATATCAACGCATGGCCTATTGACACCTCATCAAGCCATGGAATACAGCGTTTCAGATATGCCAGATTCACCAGGCTGAGGTCATGACCGGCATTAAGGCCAAGTCCGCATGCACGTGCTGTCTTTGCGGCCTTCAGGAAGGGTTCAACGGCCTTTTCCGGACCAAGGCTCACATAGTTCCCGGCATACGGTTCAGTGTACAGTTCCACTCTGTCAGCACCTGCCTTTGCAGCAAGCTCCACCATTTTCTCGTCTGCATCTACAAAAATCGAGGCCCTTATTCCATCGGCCTGCAAAGCCGATACTATGTCCGTCAGGAACGGTTGGTTCGCTAACGTGTCCCATCCGTGGTTCGATGTTATCTGATCCGGTGCATCTGGCACCAGAGTCACCTGTGCGGGTTTGACTGTTGTAACCAGTTTCATGAAATCAGGTGACGGATATCCCTCAATGTTGAATTCAGTTGTCAGGACCTCCTTAAGGTCATAAACGTCCTGCCGTCGAATGTGTCTTTCATCGGGCCGTGGGTGCACGGTAATGCCATCGGCACCCATGCGCTCGCAGTCAAGAGCCGTCTTTACAACATCAGGATTATTCCCGCCACGCGCATTTCTGAGAGTGGCCACCTTGTTGATGTTAACGCTTAATCTTGTCATCTGCAGCAATCTTTATAAAAAAGCAGTTATCTTTGCAAAGATAACGAATAATTTGGAATCATGCGCATCGCCATATTTGGAAACACATCGGTTCAAAAATCGGCAGAATGCGAAAGCGGGCTGACCGCCATTCTGCAGAAATTCGGGCACCAGGTACTTTCGCAAGATGAGTTTGCCGGGGCCGATGTCATCATAACCATTGGCGGTGACGGCACCTTTCTTCGGGCCGCTGCCAAAGTCGGCAACAGAAATATTCCAATGCTCGGCATCAACACCGGACGTCTTGGCTTTTTGGCCGATGTCAACGCCAGTGACCTTGAAAGCGCCATTGAAAAGCTTGATGCCGGCAGATACGCCATCCAGAAACGGCATCTGCTTGAACTTGACATGAACGGAATGCCGGCCGGGCATACACCATACGCACTGAATGACATTGCCATACTGAAGCATGACATCTCGTCAATGATATCAATTTCCACACGGATTGCCGGTCAGGACCTTATCACATATCAGGCCGACGGACTCATTATTGCCACTTCGACCGGATCGACAGCATATTCCCTGAGTGTAGGCGGCCCCATTGTTGAGCCTGGCACAAACGTCACCGTGCTCACCCCCGTCGCACCGCACAGCCTGACCATGCGTCCCATAGTACTGTCGGCAACTCAGACAATTGACCTTGATGTTGCCAGCCGCAGTCACAGTTTCCTGGTATCCATTGACGGCAACAGTTTCTCACTGCACGAACACACCCCGCTGTCAATCCGCCGCGCGCCATTCACCCTCAGTGTAATCCGTCTGGAAGGCAGCAGTTTCTACAGCACCCTTCAGCAGAAAATGCTCTGGGGTTCTGACTCCCGCCAGTAACCAATCCACCCCATCCGTCCTCACAGCCTCGCGGAGCACCCTCCCCCCCTACGATAGGGAGAGAATCGGCCCCACAGCACCATTTTCATCCCTATCGTCCACCGAAAATACGTTTTCTCGCGGGCTGACCCCCAACGATAGGGAAAGAATCGCGCCTACAGCACCATTTCTATCCCTATCGTGCATGGAAAATACGCTTTCTCGCGGGCGGA